>NZ_JVBO01000033.1:0-124641 GCF_001073445.1 Granulicatella sp. 572.rep1_STHE
GTTTTAGAGCTGTGTTGATTTGAATGGTTACAAAACTCGAATGCTTTTGTTAAAGGCAAGGATGGAGTTTTAGAGCTGTGTTGATTTGAATGGTTACAAAACACCACACTACTAATCTTGGCGGATGCAGTGGTTTTAGAGCTGTGTTGATTTGAATGGTTACAAAACTTGGAATTTATTCATTTTATTCACTCCTTGGTTTTAGAGCTGTGTTGATTTGAATGGTTACAAAACGAAGAAATCGAAAATGCTGTTGAAAACAACGTTTTAGAGCTGTGTTGATTTGAATGGTTACAAAACAAACAGACGAAGAAGAAGCTAAAACCATTGGTTTTAGAGCTGTGTTGATTTGAATGGTTACAAAACGTTGAAAGATAAAGCGTATCAGTTAGCAATGTTTTAGAGCTGTGTTGATTTGAATGGTTACAAAACTCTAGTATCCTTTCTACGTACCCGTCCATTGTTTTAGAGCTGTGTTGATTTGAATGGTTACAAAACCGAGAATATAATTACTAAATAAGTAGCCACGTTTTAGAGCTGTGTTGATTTGAATGGTTACAAAACTATCGTACTCGTTCATACGCAGGTATGGTTGTTTTAGAGCTGTGTTGATTTGAATGGTTACAAAACCAAGAAACAATTCATCATTGATACAAACATGTTTTAGAGCTGTGTTGATTTGAATGGTTACAAAACCCATCATGTATGAACGTGTAGATGGGCAATGTTTTAGAGCTGTGTTGATTTGAATGGTTACAAAACTTCAAAACTGTCGTGAACGGAATCATCGGGTTTTAGAGCTGTGTTGATTTGAATGGTTACAAAACATGAAGTATTTTATACCTTACCTAATGACCGTTTTAGAGCTGTGTTGATTTGAATGGTTACAAAACCCCAGAAGCTGCAAGCTCTGGTGAGCAAGCGTTTTAGAGCTGTGTTGATTTGAATGGTTACAAAACGGCGGAGTTGGGGTTCTTTGAAAATGATGCGTTTTAGAGCTGTGTTGATTTGAATGGTTACAAAACAAGCTGCAGAACCAGTCCAGGAAGCTGCGCGTTTTAGAGCTGTGTTGATTTGAATGGTTACAAAACTGAAGCTTTAATTTTGTAATTTTTGAGTTAGTTTTAGAGCTGTGTTGATTTGAATGGTTACAAAACTTCGAAACATCCCAAGCGGATTCTTCAATGGTTTTAGAGCTGTGTTGATTTGAATGGTTACAAAACAATACTTGGTTCAAGGATGATGAAGGCTTTGTTTTAGAGCTGTGTTGATTTGAATGGTTACAAAACTCGTTGGAATAATCGCATTTATGCACTTGTGTTTTAGAGCTGTGTTGATTTGAATGGTTACAAAACGAAAAAGCTGAGGGCAAAGATGATGTATGGGTTTTAGAGCTGTGTTGATTTGAATGGTTACAAAACGTTTTTATCCTTTTATTTGACGATATAACGGTTTTAGAGCTGTGTTGATTTGAATGGTTACAAAACAGAAGGTGCTGCTATCCCAGTTGAGCAATTGTTTTAGAGCTGTGTTGATTTGAATGGTTACAAAACGAAACTTGAAATCAAAGAGTTGACCGACTCGTTTTAGAGCTGTGTTGATTTGAATGGTTACAAAACTAACTATATCATAGATTATTTAGTATCGTTGTTTTAGAGCTGTGTTGATTTGAATGGTTACAAAACTTACAAGGTAGTGAGCGATAGAGGTTATACGTTTTAGAGCTGTGTTGATTTGAATGGTTACAAAACCATGTTTGAACAAGATTTGGATACTGGAATGTTTTAGAGCTGTGTTGATTTGAATGGTTACAAAACTAATCCCCTCAATCACTAATGGACTTACATGTTTTAGAGCTGTGTTGATTTGAATGGTTACAAAACAGAATCATTGAGGTTAACGTTAGAAGATGTGTTTTAGAGCTGTGTTGATTTGAATGGTTACAAAACTAAATCCTTCAGACTGTTTGGAATAGAGTCGTTTTAGAGCTGTGTTGATTTGAATGGTTACAAAACTTGGACGAGAACCTTGTAGGCTTTTGCGTTGTTTTAGAGCTGTGTTGATTTGAATGGTTACCAAACGCTTCCGTGTGACATTTGGTTGTTAAAGCTATCGTAAGCCTAAAGTTTCTGGGAATTTTATTTGATGAATACAAATATATAGATAAAAAATAACTCGGAGGAAGATTATGGGACGTAAAAGTAAGTTTTATGATGCACTAATCGAAGAAGTAGTTTATAATTCGGTGTCAGATATTTGGGAGGAAGCAGTTGAAGAGTGGGAAATTTATGATGTTAAGGAGGATGAAACTCTCGAAACATTATGTATTTGTGGACATGATCACCTTAGATATCTTTTTACAATTGAAAATAAATTGAATGGAAGAGTTTTATATCCGATTGGAAGCTCGTGTATTAAAAAGTTTGGACGCAGTGACTTAAAACATGAAGTTGAAGTGCAGATGCAATTGTTCCAATTATTACATGCTGTAGAGCAAAGAAGATTTCTAGAGTTGTCTCCAGAATACTTTAGCCGAAGACTATTTGCGTATTTATTTGAAATGGGTGCGTTTAAACCTAGCCAATATAATAATAATCCGGAATCTGACTATTATTTTATGCTTGATATGTTTAATAAGAGAAGTATGACAGAAAAACAAAAGAGGAAAGTTGATGCCATAATTATCGGTTCTATAAAACCATTTTTGCAGAAGACTTTGGCTGGGAAAGTGAAAAAGTAGTTTAAATCAGCTTTTCAAAATAAATCTTTTCAAAGAAATTAAGCAGGTTAAAACAGTTTAATTTCTTCTTTACTTCTACACTAACAATATTTTCCCTTCCACCTATATTATAATAGCTGTGAATAAATAACCTTTATGATTTGGAGAGAATGAATGATTAAGACTACTGATAAATTAAAGGCACGTTTTGATAAGTACGATAGAATGAGTATGGTATTTTGTTATGTACTTATAGTAATTAATTTACTGTCTATATTTTATTTGAAAGATTATATTTTTGTCGGATCGATTATTCCATTAATACTCTTTTTAATAATTAAGAATATAGAAGAATTTAATAGAGAGAATCCTATTGATTATGTAGATAGATTTTATATTAATGTTTATAAACGATTTAAAAAGTATCGATATTATTTGATTTTATTAGCTGCTTCTCTTCATTTAGTGGGGAATTATTTATTTTACTGTTATGATTTTCAAAGGGTATTTTATAATAATTCTTTTCTAGCAGAAATTAGAATACTGATGCTGATATGTTTAGAGTTTTTATTTTTCGGGTTATCAGCGTTTATATCTAATCTATTATTTAAATCTCTTATTCCTTATGATTTTAGAAGTAAAGTAATTTTTTATTCTAAAGATAAGTATTTAATAAGAGTTTGGAACTTTCTATATTATAGGAAAGAAGTTTATAATTCTTTCCAAGGGAGAAAGTCTAATTTCAAAATATGGAGAGAAAATAGGAATGTTATTGTCGCTGATAAAATTGGTGATATAAAAGGAGAACTAAACTCACTTAGTGATGATTTTCTTAAGAAGATTAATTTATATTTTTTATATCCATATGACGTTGGAGGAAATTCAGAGATTCAGATGGATTACTTAATAGAGAAAGGAAAAAAATTCGTAGGCTTTCTATGTCCGATTGTACTAGGTTTTATTTTTAATGGATTTCAAAATTTAGAAAATGTATTATTTATAATTTTATTATGCTTATGTTTGTATCCTGTTTGGGTAGGATTAATCTCTTTAAGGAATCGTATAACTCGCAAAAATCTCGAAGAACAAATTAAAGTAATTCTTCCTCTACTTATACAAGAAGAACTAGAAAATCGAAGAAGTAAGCGCAAGTATAAAAGACCACACAGGTATAAATAAACAAGGGGGTTCCAACGTGTTGGCAATCCATTGTTTTATAAGTAGGAATTCATTTAATACGGGAAAATGACCTAGCTGATGATTACATTAAGTATAACGCTAAAGGACTAAGTTGTTGATGAATCTAACAGTTTTTTACCGACCACCTATGCTATAATAATCATGAATAGAGAAGGCTTTCATGATTGGAGGAGAAGAGGATGAAGGGTAGACAATTATTCGCATCAGCGCTTTGTGTATTGGCGCTTGCGGCATGCAACAAAAGGCCTGAGGAGGCGGTGACGACCACCGAGGCACCAACCACCGTTCAAGAGGCGACCACACAGCAGACGACGGTGCAAGAAGTGCAGGAGACGTATTTTGAACAGTTGCATTTAGCGTATAATCTAGTGGCCAAGGATGCCGATGCCCAGTCTGGCTTGCAAGCAGCACAAGAGGAGAGTCAGAAGCTCATCACCGCGCACGCAAGCGACAAGGCCATGATCGAGAAGCACTATAAGGACTTGGAACGTCTCGTTCAGCACAATTCAACGGGATTTGCTGAATTTATGCAGGAATGGAACCAAAGAAGAGACCAGCACTACGAACCGCTTCAAGAAGCGCTGGATTTAACAGCAGCGAAAGTGAACGGTGAGGCCACCTCTTGGAATATGATGGGGAAGGTGACGGCGAATGACTATCAGATTCTCATCGTGGACGCCTATATCGACAATACCAACCAGCAGGCGTATCTCTTTGGCTACAAGGGCGATGAACCAATTTTCTTACAGGCCCGTTCTGTCTCGCGAGACACGCTGAAGGATGCGAAATTTGAAGAAGTGGAGAATGCGGATCTCCGGGCAGGATTCCTCAACAATGTTACTTGGAAGAAGGAAGCGCCCCAAAGTAACCTATCGATTGCGGATGTGATGGCCATATATGCACGTAAGAAGGGCGAAGTCTATGAGCGCACGAGCCCAGCGACGCAGAGGTTGTTCTATGATTTAGCCGTTCCAGACCAACTCTTCCAATATGCGACGGTTGCTGGAATGAATGCGAAGTTTACATGGGGAGAGCTCACATTTAAACAAGGCGACGTCCCTTATGAAATCGTGGAGTGCTATGTGTCCGAATCCGGAACGACGGTGATTGTCTTTGCCAAAGTCGGCAATGGCAAAGTGATTTTAATCGGGCAAACAGCACCAGAGACGGTGAAGAACGCGGATGGAACGATTCGCACGAGTAGCGTGAACCTCCAGCCGTACAATAGCGAAACATTATCAGGCGCAACGTGGTAAGAGGGAGAATGGAACATGACAGAAAAACAACAACTCGAATCCTTAATGAATGAGATGCTGCCGGGGTTGCAGCTGTTTGCTAGAGATATCAACCTCACGCCGGAAGAAGAGGCGTGTTACCGAGTCGGAGAGGTCGTTCGTAACCCCGCCTTTACCGATGCGACGTGTCGTGTTGGAGGAATGGTGACGACGCACCGTTTCAGCATTTTATCGAACCACCTCTTTGACCTGTCGAAGGCGGAGCACGGCACCAACTGGGGGCTACATGTGGCCAACCGCGACAGCCACTTTAAGGTGCTGGACATTTACGAGCATGAAGGGAAGACGCAGATTCTGCTCTTGCATTTGCCGGACGATTATCGTTGGAAATGGATGGAGCATGTGACGCTAGATCTGCCGGTGGACATCGTGGCCGATAGCAGGGAGCGATTCGCCTCCAAGACCCACGCCGAAGCGATTCCAGAGGTGACAAGTCCGGAGTGGCTTGACCGATGCGGTTTTGCGCCAGGTCTGGACATCAAAGGCGAACTCTTCCCAAATGAAATCCCAATCGCAAGTCAGATGCAAAAAGTAAAAGATGCCTCTTTCCGTAGCTTCTACCATGAACTCGTCTACGTTCGCTGTGCATCGCTCATCGAAGACGTGATGCCAGAAGTAGCCAAGGCTGGAGACACAGGGCTTGTCCTCTACGGATATATCGACGAAGAGGCTGGCGTGTCGTTCCAACCGCTATGGATTGCTAAAGAAGGGGAGTCGACGCTAGACATGCGCCTTATCCCCGAAGAGACGATGTATCTGATTCGTCTGGCGAACCTTGATGACTGCGAGTTCTGTTCGATGAAATGGATTGAAGTCGATCCGTATATTGTCGACCGTGCAAAACGCGTCATTGCGGAAGTCTATGACACAAAGAGCAAGGAAAAAGAAGAAACACGCTCCTTCCAAGGCCTCGACCGATTCCGTCACCGTGCGTATCCCGATGACTTTGGCGTAGCCATCTACTACGAAGACAAGAGCAAGGAACCTGAGCGTTTATGGGTGCGCATCTCGCGAGTGGAAGGCAACCAGTGCTTTGGCACGCTCTTGATGGATTCGAAGCATCCAGACGGACCGAAAGAAGGCATGGAGATTGTGTTTAAAGTTCTTCAGAACGAAAATGGCGACCTCGAAGTGGTGTCAGTTCAAAAATAGTACAAAAAAAGACAAGATAACCGAAGGCTTCCTTTTTACCTTTTGGATATCTTCATAGTAATGGAAATAACTGTACCGGCAAGAGCCTAGGTTTCTTTGCCTACCGAACTTCAAAGGGCGTCAAGTTGATCAAATCAACTGACGCCCTAATTCATTTCGGTTACACCCGTTATTTCCATTACTATAGAATCCAAAAGGTCCCGGAAGCCTTATTTCGTGACTATGTTTGTAAGGTTGAACTACGCAATCATCGAGACTCGCATTTTCCTTCTTTCATAAAAAGCACTGGCTGTTTTGTAATTAGCTACTATGCCGTTGTTTGAGGTAGAGGATACTACCTTTAAAGTATAGAAATGCTGAAAAGAGACAAAATTCCCTCGGTTCTATAGTGTGAATGGTAGGGAAGAACAACCAAAGTGAATTACTGACTCTAGGGTAAAACCCGTAGAGTCAGTTTGAAGCTTGGTAGGAGCCAAGACGTAGGCTTGGTCCGGTGTCCTTACCATCAACACTATGAAGGTACCGAGGGGATTTTGTCTCTTTTCTAATTAACTTCCTTGATTATAAAAAGAAGTAAGCTATAGTGAAGGTGTAGATAGTGAATATCTCAAATCACTAAAGCCAGAAAGAGCATTGGATTTAGCCATCCAATGCTCTTTTTTTGTTTGTACTAATGCGCGCCGTCCGCAATCTCCGCGATGTAAAAGCTTGGAGCGTAGCCAATCTTATCGGTGTAGACTTTGGCAACTTTGGCCTTAAATGCTTTGATATGGTCTTTATGTACCAGCGCGATGGCACAACCGCCAAAGCCTGCGCCTGTCATACGAGCGCCAAGGACGCCGGCTTGTTCCCAAGCGGTATGTACGAGTGTGTCGAGTTCCTTGCCGGTCACTTCGTAGTCGATTTTAGTCGAGAGATGGCTCTCGTTCATCAGACGTCCGAAGTGAGCGAGGTCGCCTTCTTTTAAGACATGTGTTGCAAGCACCGTCCGTTCGTTTTCACTTACGGCATGGCGAGCACGTTTCACAAAAAGTTCGCTGGATAGGTGATGCTTCAACTCGTCGAACTGATCGATGGTGAGGTCCCCCAGACTCTCTATAGCCACATGTTCTTGTAGTTCCTTCAAGGCGATGCGCGTTTCTGCAAAGCGTTCGTTGTATTTTGAATCGGCCAGTTCGCGACGTTTATTCGTGTTCATAATGACGATACGATAGTCGCCGAGTTTCACTGGAACGAGTTCATACTCCAGCGTTGCACAGTCGAGAAAGATGGCGTGGTCCTTCTTGCTCATCCCTACAGCGAACTGGTCCATGATGCCGGAATTGACACCAATGAAGTCATTTTCCACCCGTTTCCCAACCTTCACAAGCCAAAGTGTGTCGATGCCTAGAGTATATACTTTGCGAGCGATGACGCCCACGAGCAGCTCGAAGGAGGCTGACGATGAGAGACCCGAGCCGTTCGGGATGTTTCCGTAAAATGCGATGTCCATACCGTGCGGAAAATCGAAGCCGAGGTCCGCCAAGTACACGAAGACGCCTTTGACATAGTTCGCCCACGAGTCACTGCCCCTGTAAGCCAGGTCGGTCATATCGAGCTCGCGTATACCATCCTTCGGAAAATTGTCCGAATAGAGACGGAGCTTCTTGTCCGTACGTGGCTTCACCCACGCATAAGTCCCCAACGTAATCGCGCAAGGGAAGACATGCCCGCCATTATAGTCGGTATGTTCCCCAATCAAGTTCACACGTCCCGGCGCAAAAAAGCTCGCCTCCGGCTCCGTGCCATATACCGCCACAAAAGTCTGTCTTAATTGTTCTGTAATTTGTCCCATCTCATCACCGCTTTCTATTTAGTCACCTTCATTATACGCCAAATTCTTCGTAAAAAAAGAGGCGTGTTGGATTTCCCAAAAGAAACCCAACAACACCTAAAAATCTTCCAGTAGCACATCACGTTGAACGGTTGCCCCTTTAAAGTTCGATAGGCAAAGAGACCTAGGCTCTTGCCGATTGTTGTACCTAATATTGTGAGGTTCAACAAAGAAAGGTCACTGAAGATTCTTGCGGCACTTCGCAAACTATAGAAATGCTGAAAAGAGACAAAAATCCCTCGGTTCTATAGTGTGAATGGTAAGGAAGAACAACCAATGTGAAATACTGACTCTAGGGGAAAACCCGTAGAGTCAGTTTGAAGCTTGGTAGGAGCCAAGACGAAGACTTGGCCCGGTGTCCTTACCATCAACACTATGAAGATACCGAGGGATTAATTTCGTCTCTTTTCTTATTTGTTCTATCACATTACAGTTTAACGCAGAGTGTAGCGATATAGTCATTTCCATAATGGGATAATCGATTTCTTTTGTCACACGATTCATAAAAATCAATCATCGCGAGACCATTTTTCAGTTGTCCTCTAATCTGACTTTCTAAGGTGTGGCTAAATTCATATCCGTATTCTGGATTGATGGTGATTTTGCCTTCCGCTTCAAGCTCTTTGGAATTAAACGGGATGGAGAACTTTAACAGTAATTCCTCATCGGGTTGGTCCCATACAACGTCAGCGTCATACATGTATATCCAAGGATTCATAAACCCGACCATTAACAAGCCACCCTTTTTCAATACGCGAGCGGCTTCTTTATACATATTTTCTAAATCTTCTATATATACATTTGAAACCGGGTTGAAAACAATATCAAAAGTTTCATCTTCAAATGGAAATGGTTTTGTCAGATCGCCTTGAACCGTATTGATTGTTAAGCCTTCTCTTTTAGCCACCATTTCATCTCTTTGTAATTGTGATGTGGAAAAATCCATTATGGTGACATCATACCCTTTTGCGGCAAAAACGGGACCCTGCTGTCCGCCACCACAAGCTAAGCCTAATATCTTTTTCCCGTTGGCTTTTTCAAACCATTCTTCCGGAACTTTTTTCCCAACCGTTAATGCAACTGAAATTGGCACTTTTCTAGCTTCTTCTAATTCTTCATGTGTCAATGGTTCAGTATAGGTATTTTGTACATTATTCCATCGATCTTGATTTAATTTTATATAAGGATTCATCTTATCATCTCCGCTTTCTGTATTCTCAAGTTCATTATACTATTGCTGGGAAAAGTAGGGAAGTGTCTACTGCATTTCAATACAGAAGCGCTTGAAACTATCTAGCCTTTTTCCGCCATCCAATTAAAGAAGTATAAACAAAATAAGGGCTTCTGGGACCTCGCGGATTCTATAGTAATGGAAATAACGAGTGTAATCGAAATGAATTAGGGCGTCAGTTGATTTTATCAACATGACGCCCTTTGAAGTTCGATAGGCAAAGAGACTTCGGCTCTTTCCGATTGTTGCACCTAATATTGTGAGGTTCAACAAAGAAAGGTCACTGAAGTTTCTTGCATCACCCCTCAAACTATAGAAATGCTGAAAAGAGACAAAAATCCCTCGGTTCTATAGTGTAAATGGTAAGGAGGAATAACCAATGTGAATTACTGAGTCTAGAAATTTGATTTCGTAGACTCAGTTTGAAGCTTGGTAGGACTGAGATTTTAGCTCAGTCCGATATCCTTACCATCAACACTATGAAGAAACCGAGGGTTTTATTTTGTCTCTTTTCTAAAATATCTCATGCCTTACTTCTTTAATGAGCGGATGACGCAAGAAGGCGTAGGAAAGATAGATGGCCATCAGGCACCAAATAATCGGCTCGGCAAAAATCACCCCAAGATAGCCCGCCTGCGGAATCACAAACACTACAAAAAGCACCTTCCCAGCCAGCTCGATAAAACTCGACACAAGCGGCGTTACCTTTTGCCCAAGCCCTTGCAGACTATTTCGCAAAATCAACAGAAGCGCTAACGGCACATAAAAGAGCGAGCCGATGCGGTTATACAGCGCGGCATTATCCAGTAGAAGCGGGTCGCTCGATCCAGAGACGAGTTCGTTTAGGAATGGACTTGCAAAGAATAAAATGATGCAGACCAGAATCGCCCATCCAAACGCTAGAAGGCTTCCTTGACGAATCCCTTTGGCAATCCGGTGCACTTTGTTGGCCCCGAAGTTTTGCGAAGTGAAGGTCGTCATTGCCGCTGCAATCGCCGCAAATGGCAAGGTTGAGAACGCGAAAATCCGTCTGGCAGAAGTTTGCGCACTGATGATGACCGGTCCAAGCGCGTTGATGGAGGACTGGAGCATTACAGATCCTAGAGAGACGATGGATGACATGAGTCCCATGGCTAATCCTTGGCTGATGAGGTCTAAATACAGTTCATCGTCGCGGACAAAATCACTTTTGGCCGGAATAAGGAAGTTGGCGCGTTTTTTGATATAGATAAAGCAGAGAACGGCCGATATGCCCTGAGCAATAATCGTCGCAATGGCCGCAGCTTCAACGCCCATGTTGAACGTTGTAATCAGCAAAATGTCGAGGAAGATATTCGCCACCGCTGAAAAAATCAAGAAGTAAAGGGCGGCCTGACTATCTCCTACAGCGCGGAGAAGCCCGGCGCATAAATTATACGCAAACGTCACCGCAATCCCGAGCACGATGATTGAGATATACGCATAGGACTGGTCGATAATACTAGCGGGTGTTCCAAGAAACTCGAGCAGTGGATACATTCCAAACGTTCCTCCAAGAGCTACGAGGAGACTGAGAACGGCCCCGATGACGATGGTGGCCGAGACGGCGCGTTTCAAGAGACGATGGTTATTGGCGCCGTAGTAGCGGGCGATGATAACGCCCATCCCGTTGCCGACGCCGAGTGCGAATCCGACAATCAGTTCAAAGATGGCTGCGGTCGCCCCGACAGCCGCCAGCGCATCCTGCCCAAGGAACCTCCCTACAATCATAATATCGGCAGTGTTATAAAGTTGCTGGAATATATTTGAAATAACAATTGGAATTGCAAACGTAATAATGGACCGCAAAATCGGTCCGTCTGTTAAGTTAATAGCGGTCTTTTTCATAAGGGAAATTATACTCGCACGCTTGGGGAAATTCAAGAACGTTCCTTGTAAAAATTTTCTTTTTGGGGGACTTCATTTTTTGAAAATCGAGAAGGAATTTCGCTTGAAAGAGAACATATGTTCGTGTTATAACTAAGGTAGTTCAAACAGATTTGGCACTAAAAGAGAAAAAATTCAACAACAAGTCCCTTAGAAACGTGGCTATAGAGAGGTTTCTAGAGGTTACGTGAAAAATTAGTCGTTTTAAAACCGAAGCATCGCAAGAAGGGAGGCGTGTTCGATGAGTCTGATTGACTACAGTTTGGAACCAAGAAGCGACATTGCGTTTATCGATATGAAGTCGTTCTATGCCAGCGTCGAGTGCATCTCTAGGGGTCTCCATCCGCTCAAGGCGTCGCTGTGTGTGATGAGTCGCGCGGATAATTGCAAGGGGCTCATTCTGGCGTCTTCTCCCGTCTTCAAGAAAGTCTTCGGGCGCAAAAATGTCGGTCGAACCTACGATTTGCCGTTTGATATTCATACGCGTCGCTTTTCCTATTATACGGCCGAGCGTCAAGGGCTCCCCACGGATGCTTCCTTCGTGCGTTTCATCGAGGCCTGGGCAAGAGCGACCGTTATTGTTCCGCCAAGGATGTCCGAGTATATCCGAATCAATATGCAGATTCAGCGTATTTTGCAAAATTTTGCCACGACGAGTGAGATTTATCCGTATTCCATTGATGAAGGATTTGTCGATTTGACGACTTCCTTGAATTATTTCTTCCCGGATAAGGCACTGTCCAGAAAGGAAAAATTAGACCTCTTGTCCGCGCAAATTCAGCGGGCGATTTGGAAGGAAACGGGTCTCTATTCGACGGTAGGGATGTCTAATGCGAATCCGCTCCTTGCTAAACTCGCGCTGGATAATGAGGCTAAGAACGCGAAAAATATGCGCGCCAACTGGTCGTACGAGGACGTGGAAACGAAGGTCTGGGGCATTGAGAAGATGACGGATTTCTGGGGGATTGGCAGTCGCATGGAAAAGCGGCTGAACCAGCTGAAGATTTACACGATTAAGGAATTGGCGCATGCGGATGCCGATCTATTGAAGAAGCATCTGGGGATTATGGGCGTGGAGCTGTGGTTTCACGCGAATGGCATCGATGAGAGCAATGTCCATCATCCCTACAAGGTGAAATCACACGGTATCGGGAACTCGCAAATTTTGCCGAAAGATTACCGTCGTAAGGGCGATATCGAGTTGATTTTAAGAGAAATGGTCGAGCAAGTAGCCGTTCGACTTCGCAGGGTCCGCAAGAAGACGACTTGTGTATCCATTCATGTGGGGTACTCCAGAACGGAGGAGAAAAAATCGATTCAGGCGCAACGAAAAATCGACCCCACGAATCAAACGAAGCCTCTGACGGAAGTGGTACTAGACTTGTTTCGCCAGAAATATACGAGTGGTGCGGTGCGTCGAGTAGGGATTTCCTATCAAGGGCTCGTAGATGAGGCGATTACGGTGTTTTCATTGTTCGACGATTACGAGCAGGTCGAAAAGGAAGAAAAATTGCAAAAGGCTGTCGATACGATTCGCGACGAATTCGGCTTCACCTCGCTCTTGAAGGCGAACTCTCTATTGGAATCGTCCCGCGTGAAGGCGCGCAGTCAGCTCGTCGGAGGGCATTCGGCAGGAGGGTTAGATGGATTGACATGAATATGCGTATGTATTTGCCGTATAAATCAACCAGAGAATACCAAGACCGTGGCATGGCGAAGTGGCAAGGGTTCTTCTTGTCCGAGCATACGAGTGAAATCGCCAAGGAGAAGAGGATGGAGCATTACACGAGTCGCCTCACGAAAGAGGAAAAATGGACGCTGCTGACTCAACTCTATGTCCACCGGCAACTGGCGTGTTTTCGCGTGAAGAAGAAGGAAGGGCACGAAATGGTAATCGGTGTGCCTGTGGAATTGAGCGACGAAGCCGTCTATGTGGAGTCGCAGACAGAAGCAAGGTGGCTGTCCATCAGCGACCTTCAGGAGCTCTATTTAGTGGAGACAGCAGAGGAAGAGGCGAGCTTCAAGGAGTAAAATCTTTGTTAAATCGCACCAAAGCAGCGGTCTTACCCTTTACCCTCTTTCTTTTTCCTTGTACAATGAAGCTGTAGAGAGGACGTGGAACTATGTGGAAAGACGCCATTGAGATGCGAGAGGCTATAAGGAATCAGGAAGTCTCTCCGGTTGAATTAGTACAAGAAAGTTTAGAAAAAATCCAGGCATTCAATCCCGAGTTGAATGCGGTTGTTCACATCCAAGCAGAGCGGGCGCTAGAAGAAGCGAAGACGCGCTCGTTTGAGGGCTTGCCGTTTGGAGGAGTGCCACTTCTATTGAAAGACCTCGGGCAAAATCAAGCGGGGGAACCGTCCAGTTGTGGTAGTAAACTGTTAAAGGACATCCCAATGAAACGCACCGACAACTTTGTGAAGCGTCTGGAAGAGGCCGGGTTTATTATCGTGGGGCGGACGAATACTCCCGAGTTTGGGTTTAAAAATATGACGGAAGCTAAGCTCTGGGGGCCTGTGAATAATCCCTATGATCTGAAACGCAATGCCGGTGGGTCTAGCGGAGGAGCAGCAGCAGCCGTTGCAAGTGGCATGGTGCAGATTGCAGCAGCCAGTGATGGCGGCGGTTCGATTCGTATTCCCGCAAGTTTTTCAGGATTATTAGGCTTGAAGCCGAGTCGTGGTCGAATTCCTGTCGGTCCTGGTAGCTATCGTGGCTGGCAAGGCGCTTCGGTGAATTTTGCGATGACAAAAAGTGTGCGCGATACGCGTGAATTGTTGCGCGCTTTGCAAGTCGAGCAGAAGGATAGTCCGTTTTTGGCGCCACTGATTCGCGAGTGGGAAGTCCGTTTAGAGCGTCCGCTTCGAGTGGGCGTCATTGAAAAATCCCCGATTGAGAGCGTGGTCGCTCCAGAAGCTAAAGCCGCGCTTCGTAAGGCGGTTCATTTCCTTGAAGAAATCGGCTGTGAAGTGGAACCCATCGGATGGCCTGTCGACGGTGTGGAAGTGATGAAGAATTACTACTTAATGAATAGTGTGGAGACCGCAGCGATGATGCAAGGCTTGGAAGCCAGTCTTGGACGAGCGCTCACCAAGGACGATATGGAACTGATGACATGGGGCATTTATCAATCCGGCCAGCAAATTCTTGCCAAAGATTACAGTGTGGCTCTTGCCAAATGGGATACTTATGCACATGCGATGGAGAAGGTGCATGAGGAGTTTGACCTGATTGTAACGCCGACCGTAAGTGATGTGGCGCCTCTTCAAACGCAATTTCCGATGGAGGAATCGGTCCGTCAGGCGCTCAACCAGATTGAAGAACTCAGCGTCCCTGAGCAACAAAGTGTGATTTGGCGGATGTTTGATCGCACCTTGGCGTTGACGCCATTTACGCAATTATCGAATATTACAGGTGCACCTGCCATTAGCTTGCCGGTATATTTGAGTGATAAAGGTTTACCAATCGGCGTGCAATTCATGGCAGCTCGTGGGCAAGAGGCATTGCTCCTGCAAGTGGCAGAGTGGTTTGAAAAACAAGGGCAATTTGAAATGAGACAGTTCAGCTAGGAGTGAACAAGATGACAAAATCAGTAGCAATCGTAGGAGCTGGGATTGTAGGGGCAACTGCGGCATACCAACTCAGTAAAAAAGGAATCGCCGTGACCGTTTTTGATGCGGGCGTCGGCCAAGCCACCAAGGCCGCAGCGGGGATTATTTGTCCGTGGTTATCGCAACGCCGCAATAAAGACTGGTACCAACTCGTGTCGCATGGGGCTGCGTATTATCCCATTTTAATGGAACAGTTACGTGCGGATGGAGTTGCGGACTTGCCGTATGAACAGGTCGGGGCGTATATTTTCAAACATACTGAAAAACAACTGAAAAAGGTCGAAGAAATGGCAGTCGAACGCCGAGTGGATGCGCCGATGATTGGGGAAGTAGAGGCGCTGTCGAGAGAAGACGTCGCAAAGGTGATCCCAGGATGGGCAAATCCAGATGGAGCTTTGTATTGTAGCGGTGGCGGTCGTGTGGACGGAGAAAAGCTCGTAGCGCTCCTTCTAGAACAAGCAGCCAAAAACGGAGCGACAGTGAAGCATCAAAAAGTTACTTTATCCAAAGAAGGCGAAGAGATTCGAGTGGTAGACGGTGAAGAGGACCTTTCTTTTGATGCGGTGATTCTCTCCAGTGGCGCTTGGGTCAAGGAATTATTAGAAGACCTCGACTACTATGTGGATGTTCGTCCGCAAAAAGGGCAATTGATTGAATTGGAACTGGAAACGAGTGAAGATACGTCGAAATGGCCGGTGTGTATGCTTCATGGGGAGATTGATATCCTACCGTTTCCAGATGGCAAGATTTTAGTCGGGGCAACGCATGAGAATACGCAAGGGTTCGATTTAACCCCAGATGAAGCGTTGTTAGACGGAATGTATGCAGAAGCCTGTGCGAGTTTGCCAGCGTTGAGAGACGCGAAACGAAGCGGGGTCCGTGTAGGAACTCGCGCGTATACTTCTGATTTTCTACCGTTTTTTGGGAAAGTTCCGGAAACTTCTAATGCTTTTGTGGCGAGTGGACTGGGTTCTTCCGGTTTGACGAGTGGCGTTTGGATTGGCGAATTATTAGCGCGGTTATCCGCAAAAGAGACTGTTGATTTTGCCGTTGAAAATTATCCTCCAAAAAATTATATAAGAAAAACATAGAAACATAACATAATTTTATTTGTTTTTTGAATCAAAATTTAGTATTCTATTAAAAGTAATTATGTAACTTTTTATAAAAGGAGGAAAAACGAATGTTAAAAGAGTTTAAAGAGTTTTTAATGCGTGGGAATATCGTTGAATTAGCTGTAGCCGTTATTATCGGTGGTGCTTTTAAAGCAATCGTTGATTCATTAGTAAAAGACATTATCTCACCAATCATCGCAATGGTGGCTAACACTGGCGATATCGCAGCAGTTTCATTTAAATTAGGTTCTGCTCAAATCGGTATTGGAGCGTTCATCGCTGCAATCATCAACTTTGTAATCGTTGGAGCGGTATTATTCTTAATCGTTAAAGGGATGAATAAAGCTGCTGAATTAGCAAAAGGTAACAAACCTGCTGAAGAAGCTGCACCAGCTGCACCAACTGCGGAAGATTATTTAAAAGAAATCCGCGACTTATTAGCAAACAAATAATCATTCTGAAAAGCCGAGAAGCCTCTCGGCTTTTTGTGTGCAAAAATTTTGTGTGTGCTTAGTTTACATTGAATAGATTGATGAATTATAGGGGATAAAGCGTTGCTTTATTTCTTTGGATTTTAGGGGTTTTGTGCTTGGGTGGATAAACGAGTTCAGAATCAGTTTGATGATTGAAAGAGTTATAGTGGGGCACCGGTTCGAGCCTAGGTCTCTCACCTTTAAAGCCTCAAAGACGGAGTAAGGAATGAATTCCTAACTCCGCCTTATTCGTTTTAATGCGTAGTCCCACTATTCTTTCAATCAACTGATTCTTTTCGTTATCCACCAAATCGGTTTAACGCAGAATCCAAAGAAATAAATTCGTTTAGAACTTATCAATCTATTCAATGTAAATTTACAAAAAACGAGAGGTTTCGGTTTTCAATGATTAAAATTTGCTTCGTCGACCACCGGACTATCCGAGTTTTTTATAAGGATTTTACTAAGTATCGTGAGCTGAGATTTGAAGTTCCGTCATTATTCCTTTCTTCGATTAGAAGATCTGATAAAAAATCTTTTGTTTGTTCCCAATCGAAATTTTCTTTAAATCCGTTGCTACCATCCGAAAATAGATTTAAACAAAATGTAGCGAAGATTGTCTCGCAAGTTCTTCTTGGAAATTTTGCTAAATAGGAATCGAAAAATGAATTTGAGTATCTATAATGATGAGTATGAATGAAGTCTTTCCACGTATTTAGCATAGATTCTTCATCTATAATATCAATTACTGAAACCTCTTCAAGCGGTCTTTTGTCAATGTTTCCCCAGGCTTTTTTCATTAGCTTAATCGCTTCTGCATCAGTTTTAGGAGCGCTATATCCAAAGATTGTGAGCATATATGATTGATCAATATAGTAATGTAATGCTTCCCAACAAAAATTAATGTATTTATCAGAAGAGTAATTTTTATGTTTTACTGGGTATAATAATTTAGTAGGCGCTAATCTTTTAAAACATTTTGGACAGGTACAGTCTAATGTTCCAAATTCAATATGTTCATTACAATATCCAACTGCAACGTTTCCATGCAAACAAAGAATTAATGGTAAATTACGAGTAATCTGTGAGCAACGAACGTAGGCTTGAATTAATAAAGGATCCCAATTAAATGTGGCTATACAATCCTTTTTAGTTAAACTTAGTATTAAAAAATCGTAAAGGTTTATTTCGTCAGGTAATTCTAAAGATGAAAAATAACTGTACAGTCTATCTTCGAGTTCTTTAACAATTTTTGTGCAGTCTTCTCTTTCATATAGTTCTGAATAAATATCCTCTAAGTTATCACTTTTGGTTTGCAACTCAATGTTGGCAAGAAGCTCTTCTAAATTTAATTTTTTTATTAATCCATTCATTACAGAAGATTTTTTGCCGTTTTTATCACCTTTTGGAATTGCGGCAATAGTGGCTCCCGCTCCTAAAATAACAGTATGTGCTCTCATAGTATCCCTCCTAAATTCTAATTATAGCACTAACTTTTTAAAGAAAAATATATTCTAAAGAAAAAGTGAAACTTAACGAATCTATTTTCAGATTTTAAATTGCTTTATAAATCATTCTTACTCTAAATTAGGTATAATAGTAGAAAGATGTAAATAAAGGGGTCTTTCAAATGTGGATTGTATTTGCGTTGTTATCGGCTGTGTTTGCGGCGTTGACGTCGATCTTTGCCAAAATAGGGATTGATGGAGTGAATTCGAATTTGGCAACGGCAGTGCGGACGGTTGTGGTCGTTGTGATGTCGTGGTTGATGGTGTTTATCACGAACAATCAGTCAGGACTGGCACAAATTAGTAAGAAAAGTTGGGTGTTTCTCATTTTATCCGGGATTGCGACAGGGGCGTCATGGTTGTGCTATTACCGAGCGCTCCAACTAGGAAAGGCTACTGAAGTAGCTGCGGTGGATAAACTGAGCATTGTCTTCACCTTGATTTTAGCGTTTATTTTTTTACAGGATATGTTTACGGTGAAATCACTCATCGGTTGTGCGCTCATTGCAACAGGGACTATTTTAATGGTGTGGTAAATTAAATAGTTTTTTAACTAAAAGCGAAATATTGAACAAAGCATTAAGGATTTTTAAAACAAATGATGTAAGGGTTTACTTTTCGTGAAATAAATATTTTTTTTAGTTAAAAGGAGGATTCTATGCGAAAAAAATTTTTAGTATCATCAGAAAATCAATTGAATTACTCACAAACTGATTTGACAGACGTCCAGTTAGTACATAAATTAACTGACATTTTGTCAAATTCTAGTATTTTAAAAAGCGGAGTAATCGGATGGAAGGAAGAAACTAATTCTGATAGAAAAGTTTATCTTCTTGATGAAATAACCAATTTAAATGAAGTTTACAATGAAATATTAAGTGAAATGATAGATACTGATGTGTTCTACTCTTTTGTCTTAGAAGAAATAACACTTGAAAATTTACAGAAAATTAGAAAAATTGATGCTGAAAAATTTATTAACAACAAACATATAATTGAATTATATGTTTTGCAGAAGGAAGAAGATTCTAATAGGATTTATGTAGCATATCCAAAAAAAGAGGGCAGGGTGCAAAAAATTGGCAGATGGTTCCAGAAACGTAAATGGGAGCTGCTAGCAGGATTTGTTATAACAGGAGTTATTGTAACTGCCTTTTTGTTGGAATCAGGTAGTGAAACATCCACTGATTTAATATCTGAGGATGATGGAGGGGACGACTTAGAAGGATTAGTTGAATTATCAGATATTGATTTAGAGAATCATCATAATTATCCAGAGTTCAGAAAATCACCAATTGTTCATTTGGTTAAAGTGGCAGCAACTGGTTTGCAGTATGTTAGAGGTGGAACTCCAGAAGAAAAGTTAGCCTTTATAGAAGAAAACGAGCTAGATTTATAAAAAAACTAATAATAAAAGGAGAATATATATGGGTAAAAGATACGAATGTTGCGAATGTGGAAGACTAGTTTCTGAATCAAAAATTGACTGGAGTATTTCAGAACCAGAAAATGATGCTTATTATTGTGAGAAGTGTGGTGAATGGTTAGAGGAAGTTGGTCGTGATGCTATGGATCCGTATGAAGATGGTTATGATGAGTACGGCAATTGGGATGAAGAACGTTTAGGTTTTTAATAAATTAAAATAAGGTTTATCTGATTTTAGATAAACCTTATTTTTTGGTATAACGTCGTTTAAAAAATCATTAAACAAGCGCCAGTCCAATCGTGAGAATTACTGCAATGGTGATGCGGATAACGTGATGTGATTTTTGGAAGTTGCCATTTTGTTTTCCGTTTATATAGGCTCCCACGCAGCAAAGCGTTGCCCCAACAATCCATGTAACGAATGAAAGTCCGCGGACCATTGCTAGTAATGGGATTGCAGGAAGTGCGATAAGGCCTCCTACAAAAATGAGGATGTTTCCTGTTGTTTTGTCTCCTTTTAGAAGAGCGACGCTACCTGCGAGTAGATGTAAGAAAGCAAATGTAACGATAAAGAAACTAAGAATAGAAAATAAGATGAATACAAAGTCCATATGAAGTCCTCCTTGTTAGGCGATAATCATTAAAATTGTGAGTACGAGTGCAATGATGGCACGAGCTTTGTTTGGGTCTTCGATTTTATCAGGGAACGGATTTCCATTCACAATACGAACCAGAAAGTCCATCATCGCATTTTCTGTTTTATAGGGAGGGGCGTGCTGATTATTCCAGTAAGACGCGTAAAGAATCAGCGCCCAGCCAACGATCCAGATAAGATAGCCCATGAAGGAACGCTGGTAAATAAGACGAATCGAATGGAGGGCGTTCGCACCTCCAAAAAAGAGTAAGAAGTTTGCGAGTGAATATTTTTTGGCCCAAATAGCATAAATTCCAACGGCAAAAAACGGTAATAAGTAAAATGAGGCGATGGAATTAATCAGAAGTGTCAAAGGTTGAGGCATACAATTCTCCTTTAAGCTTGATAGTAATCAGTATAAATTGCGTCTTGTATTTTGTCAAAACTGGGGGAGTAAGGTACACTAAGGAGGACATGAACGAAGGGAGGATTAAGATGAAACTCATATTATCGCCTGCAAAGGAAATGAATGGTGACGCATTAGAGGAGCGCGACTGGGAAGTGAGTCCGGCTGCTAGAAAAGTAGTGGAGGCTGTGAGCGCAGTGCTTGAAGAAGACCTTGCCCGCGTTCTTGGAGTCAAAGGGAAGTTGCTTGAAGAAAATAAAGCCTTTATCGAAGGTTGGAAGGTGGCTAGGTCTGCTCCTGCCATTGAACTCTATAACGGACTGGCGTTTCGCTGGTTGAAGCTAGTCGAGGGATGGAATAAGGGATTAGGCTATGGAAGTGAGCATGTACGTATTTTGTCTGCCTTGTATGGGGCTGTGGCGCCTGATGCTTATATAAAGCCGTATCGCTTAGATATGTTACGACCATTGCGCGTTGAAGGGCAGAGCTTGAAGGCATACTGGAAAGCGGAGTGGGCTGAATTATTTGCAGAAGGGGAAACGGTAGTGAACTGTGCTAGTGATGAGTTCAGCACGTTACTCGACCGCACGCGTTACAACTGGATAGACGTGGAATTTTACGAACGCAGGGACGGAACGTTGAAACAACACTCCACAACGTCGAAAAAAGGACGCGGGTTGCTAGTGGGGTTTGCCATGCGCGAACAAGTGACCGACGTGAAGCAGTTGGAGGCTTTTAGAGAAGACCGATTTGCGTTTGATGCGGAACTATCAACACCGAATAGATTAGTGTATGTAAGGTAAGCTAAGAATTTTATAGTAAACAAAAATGGAGTTAGACATTTGTCTAACTCCGTTTTACATTTCTTATTTTCTCTCCTGTGCGACATAGGCTTGGATTGCGTCGCAAGCGTATTGTCCAACACCTTTGCCGTATTTATCGAGGGTCGTTCTGAACTCTTCGTTTTGAGCGTAGCCAAATCCGATGCTTGAGAAGACATCGATGGAGCAGTCGAACGCGTAGGCGCACATGTGTTGGTGGAGTTGTTTGGCTAAGTCCACGTTCACAGCGTCTGTTGCTGGTAGACCTTTTTCAATATTATCCGCAAAAGCGAACCAGATCTTGTTGAAGCCGTCCGCTATGATTTCTTCCTTGCCTTTTTGTTTTTCTGCAGTCTCGTTCAACACTGTTTCACCGTACTTTTCAGTCGCGGCCTGTTTATATTTTTCGTTATCTTTAAAGGTGAACCCTTTGAATTTTTCTTCTGTTGTCATTGTCATTTTCCTTTCTTTTGACTCAATGGTCTTTTCTAATGTGTCGATTAATGTTAGAAGACGTTCTTTTTCTTTTTGCATTAAAATCAACTGATGTTTCAAGTGAGGCAAGAGATCTTCCTCTTCTTGTTTCATGAGATTTTTGATGTCTTTTAGTGAAAATCCTAAATACTTATAGTATAGGATGGTTTGAAGGAGGGACAATTCCTCTTCACTATAGTAGCGGTATCCATTCTCATGTTTTTTAGGGGATAGTAAGCCGATTTCGTCATAGTGATGTAAAGTGCGCACCGATACACCGCTGATTTCGCTCACTTGTTTGATTAAATACATATTTTCAACTCCTAACAATTTGAAGTATAAGCTATAACGTTACGTAAGGGTCAAGCCTTTTCTCTTTTTTTCTTTTTCTTACTATATGAAACGAAGAAGATGACACACCTCGCGTCGCAAGGAGGACGTCCCGCCTTCTCGGAACAAGTCTCCTTCTTCGTCCATTTAGAAGCGCAGTAAGATACGATTACGGAAATCTTGCGGACTCATCGTAGCAGTAATGGGGGATAGCAACCAATGTGAATTAGGGCGGGTTAAGGAACAACCTTTACCCGCCCTTTGAAGCTTGGTAGAGCTTGAGAACAAGGCTCAAGCCGTTGCCCCATTACAGCTATGATGAAACAATCCGCAAGGATTGGAGTAATCGTATTTATATGAGTATACCTTCTAAGTGATCGATCTCATGTTGGATGACTTGCGCTGTGAAGTCGGTGAACGTTCCCGTATGCTTCTTGCCGCTTGGATCCGTGTAGGCTACTTCAATCGTTTGATAGCGCGTCGTTTTCTTCGTTCCAGTATGACTTAGACATCCTTCTTCTGTTTCATAGGGGCCTTGCTTCTTCGTAATACGCGGATTCAGCATCACCAAATCCATCGGTCCAATCGCTACAATAATAATGTTCTTCTTCACACCAATCATATTCGCTGCCATCCCCACACAACGGTCGCGGTTAGCGCGAAGCGTATCTTGTAAGTCGCGGACTACCTGAGCATCGGCTTTCGGATCGGCAACACTGGATTTTTGGCTGAGGAAGAGGGGGTCTTTCATAATATTTTTTTGCATGAGTTTGCTCCTTTATACTGACATTCTAAAAAAGATTTTTGCGATTTCTTCGGGACTTTCTACGCCACCTTTTTGAATCCAGTGGAAGAAAATCGCGCTATTACTATAAATAAAGACTTCTGCGGCATAGTCTTCCGGTAGCGGATAGACGGTCTTGATGGTCTCTTTAATCGGACCGATTTGTTTGGATAATTCCAGTAAGAAATTTCGGACTAGATGAGAAGTATAGTTAAACCGGTTGAGCGAGATGGCATGAATAAAGTCGAAATCTTCTTTTAAATACTCGAAGATTTTAACGATGGGCGCAAATGCTTCTTCTTTCGTTTTCGGCTGATCTTTATTCAATAAGAAAATAATGTTTTGTAAAATCTCGTCAATCAGCTGATCGATCATATCAAATTTATCGACATAATGAAGATAGAAGGTTCCGCGGTTGATTCCGGCTTCCTTTGCAATATCGCTCACGCTAATCGCTTCGAAGTCCTTTTGTTTCAGGAGTCTCGTGAGCGCAGCTTTTAAATCACTTTTCGTTGTGGTTTTACGTTTTTGGATCGTCATTTTTTAAACTCTTTCTTAAATCAACACATTGTTGATTATTGTGTATTGTTTTTTCGCTAAGCCTATTATAAAGTATGAATGAAGGATAATCAACACAGTGTTCATTTAACTGCGTTGATAGAAATGAGGGATAGACATGGCTTATATCGAAATGAAGAATAGCTATAAACGGTATCATGTCGGCGATACAGAGATTATTGCAAATAATGATGTGAATTTTGAAATTGAAAAAGGCGAGTTGGTCATTATTTTAGGGGCCAGCGGTGCAGGAAAATCGACGGTTCTTAATATTTTAGGTGGCATGGACACGAACGACGAAGGGCAAGTCCTTATTGATGGTGTGGACATTTCAACTTTTGATGAAAAACAACTCACTTACTATAGAAGAGACGATGTTGGTTTTGTCTTCCAATTTTATAATCTGGTACCGAACTTAACGGCGAAGGAAAATGTGGAGTTGGCGGCTGAAATCGTAAAAGACGCTCAAGATGCAGAGGAAGCCTTGAAGGCAGTGGGGCTTGGACACCGTATCAATAATTTCCCGGCCCAATTATCGGGTGGGGAACAACAACGGGTCTCCATCGCACGTGCAGTTGCCAAGAACCCGAAACTCTTACTGTGCGATGAACCAACCGGAGCGCTCGACTACCATACAGGAAAACAAGTGCTTCAAATTTTACAAGATATGTCGCGTAATCAAGGGGCAACGGTGATTATCGTAACGCATAACTCTGCGCTTGCGCCGATTGCCGACCGCGTGATTTATATGCATGACGCACGCGTGAAGAAAATGGAACTCAATCCAAATCCACAAGATATTCAAACACTTGAATATTAGAAGGGGTGAGGACAGTGACTAAGAAGACATTAAACAAGGATATAAGAAACTCGCTTCGCCAGTCGAAGGGACGCTTCCTTTCGATTATGTTACTCATGATGCTAGGGGCATTTGCTCTTGTGGGCCTAAAAGTATCAGGGCCGGATATTGAAGACACCTTGAACAGCTATATGGAACAGTCCAACGCTGCCGATTTATTTGTGGTGGCGGGATACGGATTAAGCGGCGAAGACCAAGCCGAGATCAAACAAGAGAACGCTGATGTGGAGTTTGGTTATTTTGCCGATACGGTGATTGGCGATACTCCGAACGCGATACGTGTGTTCTCTCAGACGACAGATATTTCAACGTTCGAATTGGTGAGTGGTGAGTTGCCAACAAAATCAAACGAAGTGGCGCTTGCCCAAACGATGGCGGATCAGTACAAGATTGGCGACACGATTCGATTGAATGAATCCGGAAGTTCTACTCTATTAAAAGAGCATGAATTTACGATTACTGGTTTTGTGAACTCTAGCGAGCTCCTTTCGAAGACGATTAAAGGTGTATCGAGTGCGGGAAGCGGGGACCTTAGCGGGTTTGCCGTAGTGCCAAAAGACACCTTCGATTCTGAAGTGTATACGATTGCCAGACTTCGTTATCCGGATTTACGTAAATGGAAAACAACGAGTCGTGAGTATGCAGATAAGGTGGCGCAGTTGCAACAGGCGCTAGAAGAAAAGTTGGCCGACAATGGAACGGTGCGCTTAGACGCATTGAAGACGACGGCCGACGATAAGATTTCAGAAGGTAAAGAAAAAATAACCGATGCCAAGACGCAACTCTCGGATGCCGGGAAGAAATTAGCAGATGGTAAGAGTGAAATCGAAAAGAATGAAAAGACGCTTGCAAACGGGCAAAAAGAAGTAGCTGACAACGAAGCAACGATTGCATCAGGAGACGCAAAGCTAAACGAGGCTTGGAGCCAGCTGCAAGCAAGCCGCGAACAACTCGAAAGTGCCCGTGTGCAAATCGAACAAGCGGTAGCGACTTTAGCCCAGAAGAAAGAACAGTTGGATGATGCTAGTAACAAGCTAACGGAAGCCCAGACGCAACTGGCTGCAAAAAAAGAAGAACTCGCAAGTGGCCAGGAGCAACTTGAAGCCGGCAAGACGCAATTAGCGCAGGCAAAAGCACAACTAGAAGCGGGTAAAGCAGACCTCGAAGCGAAGAAGACAGCCTTAGCGCAAGGAAAGGCGCTTCTAGCTAGCGACCCAACTGCTGCTGCGGAGCGAGGCATTACCGAGGCAAGCCTTCAAGCGATGGAGACGGCTTTAACGCAAGCAGAAGCCCAGCTTACTCAAGCAGAGGCGACGCTTACGGCAAAAGAACAAGTGCTCACTCAAAAAGAACAAGAACTCACAGCGGGTCAAACGGCCATTTCAAATGCTGAAGCCGAACTTGCATCGAAGAAACAACAATTACTCGCAGGGCAAGAAGCATACCGACAAGGCCTAGCCAAGTATTACGCTAGCTACAGCCAGTACGTCGATGGGCTAGAACAATACCGCCAAGGAGTAGCAACTTTTGAGGCCAACGCTGGTACTTTAGAAGAAGGCAAGGCGAAACTAACCGAAGCCAAGAAAACGTTAGCGGACGGCGAAGCTAAACTCGCGGATGCCAAAACGCAGCTAAAAGAAAGCGAAGAAACGTACAACGAGAAGAAAGAATCAGCCGACAAGGATATCCAGAAGGCGGAATCGGACCTTGAAAAGGCGAAAGTAGACGTTTCAAAACTCACGAAACCGAAGTACTCCGTCTACACGCGCTCGACGATGCTTGGAAGCGAAGGATTCTTCAATATGAAGACGACAGCGGAAGGCATTACGTCGGTGGGGAACCTCTTCCCGATTGTGCTCTATGCCGTGGCTGCGCTTGTAACGGTAACGACGATGACGCGTTTTGTAAACGAAGAACGAATCAACGCCGGAGTGTTGAAGGCGCTAGGGTATGAAACGAAAGACGTGATGAAGAAATTTGCTGTCTATGGATTTACGGCAGGGGTCTCTGGAACTGTTCTTGGGATTTTACTTGGGACGTATGCATTGCCAAGTGCTTTAGGTGCGACCTTGATGAAGGATACCGTATTGCCAAGTATCCAGTTGAATTTCCATCCACTCATCGCCGTAATTGCGATTATTTGCTCGCTTATCTGTAGCGTGGTACCTCCATTATGGATTGCCCGCCGTGAACTTCATGAGCAAGCTTCAGCGCTTCTCTTGCCGAAAGCTCCAGTGGCTGGGTCGAAGATTCTTCTCGAGCGTATTCCGTTCATTTGGAATCGCCTCAGCTTCACGCATAAGGTAACGGCGCGGAATATTTTCCGTTATAAACAACGGATGTTCATGACGATTTTCGGGGTAGCTGGGAGCGTGGCGCTTCTATTTGCAGGACGTGGTATTCTCGGGTCTCTCGATGGAATTGCGGATCGTCAGTTCAAGGAATTGATTACCTATGATGCGATTGTGTCAAAAGAGTCCGTGTTGACGGGTTCCGAACAAACAGCATTACAAAACTATTTAACCTCTTCAAACGTGACGGCCTTTAGCCATGTCTATAGCGAATCGGTAACACGTGAAGTGCCAGGCGTGGACGATGAACAGTCTATAACCGTACTAGTTGGACAAGAGGAAAACCTTTCTTCGTATCTTCATTTGAATGATGCGAAGACGAAGAAAGCTGTGACACTTCCAGAGGGTGGCGCGTTGATTTCCGAGAAATTGGCTAAACTCTTGAACGTGAAAACAGGCGACACCTTTACGCTTCCAAATAAGGACGGTGAGGATGTGACGTTAACGGTTGGAGGCATCGTAGAAATGTACGCTGGCCACTTCGTCATCATGACCCCAGAAGTGTACGCTAAGGCTTATGGAGAGATGCCAACTGACAACGCCATCTTTGTTCAGTTCAAAGACAAAGATGCTTCTAGCGTACAAAAAGCCGCAGCAGACTTAATGGCTCTTAACGGGGTGAAAGCCGTTGTGCAAAACACGTCCATGGTGAGTCGTATCAATACGATTGTTGGTTCATTGAGTCGCGTTATGATGATTTTAACGGCTGTGTCGATTTTACTTGCGGTTGTAATCCTATATAACTTAACCAACATCAATGTAGCCGAACGGATTCGCGAGCTCTCAACGATTAAGGTACTCGGTTTCTTGAACAAAGAAGTGACGATGTATATTTACCGTGAAACGATTTTATTATCGGTGATTGGGATTGTTGTGGGATTGCTATTTGGGAGAGTACTGCATAGGGTGATTATTGAGACGGTGGCGCCGGGGTTTGTTATGTTTAATCCCGTGGTCGGATGGTTTGTATATGTGTTGCCAAGTGTGATTGTGATTGTCATCTTGGTTGCGCTAGGGTATATGGTGAACCATCTCCTCCAACGCATCGATATGCTAGAAGCCCTCAAGTCTGTGGACTAGGGAAAGCTTTGCTTTTGTGACGAACGTCAAAAATCCTTGCGGATATTTCAATTATAGTAGTTAGTCGGGCACCGGATTGAGCCTAGGTCTCAATCCTACCAAGCCTCAAAGAGCCACAGGGCAATCAATTGCCTTGTGGCTCTATTTCGCATTGGTTGCTTTTCCGTACAACTACTATGATTGATCCGCAAGTTTTTCCGTTCGTCACTGCAAAGCTTCCACAGACTTGAAGGCACAGCGTATGATAATTCCCACATCCCAATCAAGTTGACAGATACAAATCCTCCTTTTTTTAAGAGGAGAGCTGTAGATTTTTTTCTTTGCTTCTTTTTATGCCACAGACTTGGGGTTCTGCATTTGGAGCAGGGTTCGCATATACTGCAAGGCAACGATATACAAACCGTCCTTTTTAAAGAGAGGGGCGGCTGTGGATTCCGTTCGTCACCGCAAAGCTTCCACAGACTTGAAGGTGTTGCGTATGATAATTCCCATATCCCAATCAAGCTGACAGATACAAACCCTCCTTTTTTTAAGAGGAGAGCTGTAGATTTTTTTCTTTGCTTCTTTTTATGCCACAGACTTGAAGGCATAGCGTATGATAATTCCCATATCCCAATCAAGCTGACAGATTATCAAGCGTATAATCACCTCGAGTTTAGTATAATAAAAGAAGCCATCGATTGATGACTTTCTCAGTGGGCTCCCTATCAGTACCTATCTAGATGTTAGCTTTTCGTCACCCGCTACAGTTGACAGAGAGCCAGAATAGCTACTGTCTTATCTCTTTCTTTACTTAAAGCCTTGATAGACTTGACAAATGGAAGAAAATAACTCTATTAAATAACTATAAATTAATCAGCATCAACGCTGATAGCTTTATACACAATGTATAAAACCCAATTTTGATTCTGCCTCACTTCAATTTTTGCAAAGCCAACATTTTTTAAAATATTATCCAACGCATGAGTTGCAGTATATTCTGGCATATGATAATTTATTTTTTCTTTTTCGCAAGCAATAATTAAAGTGGAGTGGCTAGACATGACCCGATAGATCTCCAGAAAGCCTTTTTTTAAATCATCCCAGAAAATATGTGTTTGAATGGCAAATACAAGGTCAAAGTAGTCATTTTGATAAGGTAGCGCGTCTACATTTCCAATCCTAAGATGAACATCACCATTTTGTATAGCATCTGAATTAATTCGTTTTGCAACTTGATAAGATTCCTTAGAAATGTCAATGCCATGAATTTCAAGATGCTTATTCAAAGCAAGGAGATTTTTGATGGTGCTGCCACCTCCATAGCCGATTTCTAAAACTCGACTATTATCTATAATTGTAGTTTGTTTTATTGTCCAAAGGCTAAGCTTTTTAAAATAGGAAGTCCAAATTTTCGCAATCACCTGGCCTACAATACCACTAGGTTTTTTAGATTGATTAATAAGATATTGAATGAACATTTTAGATACCTCTCCTTTAGGGGGATTTTTGAAAGAATATTAGATAAAATTCAAAATATGTAGATAGTAGTTCTTGTATAGTTGCTAAAATCATGGTCACAAATATATCATTTAACATTTCTTTAGGTAATGTTAAATGATATGATTTTAATTCTTCTGGGTTATTAAAATGCTTTTTATAAATTGTTTATCTTGCGATACATGCCTCAGTTGCAATCTCAGGAAACGAAAAAAGCGATTGATTTGGAAATTTAAAAGCCAGTCTCAAAAATGCGTTAATAATATTTTTCCTAGTTCCTTTAGTCATTTAATAATCTTCATAGAAACTATTATAAACTTTTTTTATGAAAAATACTACAGTTTGTAGTGGGAGCATTATTTTTTTGAAAATTCTATACAAATAGTAAAAAAAACGGAGCTGTGAGGCTCCGTTTTTTTATTCGAATTCGAGTTGTTTTGGTTTTAGAATGGTGGCGGCGATAGTGAAGAGGATGGCGCCGGCGAAGGTTGGGACAATCCACTCAAGTCCGTATGTGGCTAGTGGGAAGGTGCCAATCCATGTGACTGCGTCTTCGAGTAGGTTTCCGCCTAAAAGTTGCGAGAGAGTATTGATTCCTTGTACGAGGCCGACGATTCCGGCTCCAACTACGGCTCCAAGATACGTCCAATCGTATGGGACGTATTTATCGAAGGCAGAGAAGAGAATCAAGGCAATCATAATCGGGAAGATAAATGTCAACACTGGAACGGCTAAGTTGATGAGTGAATCTACCCCGACAAGTGAGATGATGAATTCTACTGCTACAGTGACAAGAATTGTTTTCTTGTAGGAGATTTTCCCTTTAGACACTTCTTCGAAATACTGACCGCAAGTGGTTGTCAGTCCAATCGCCGTTGTGAGGCAGGCGAAGCAGACGGCCAGTCCCATCGCGAGTTGTCCCCATGATCCGAGTAAGTTCTTCACGATGGTTGTTAGCATTGCGGCACGTTGCGCAGTTGAATCGATGACAGTTCTCATGCTGGCTCCGCTGTACGCTAGTGTCGAGTACACTAATGCGAGTAAGATGAACGCCACGATTCCAACGCCGAACATCATTCTGAATTGGTCTTTTTTGTTTAAATACCCACGGCGCGTAATATCTTTCATGACCACTCCGGCTAAGAGGGGCGCTCCGAGTACGTCCATGGTTTGATAGCCTTCTTTAAATCCTTGTGCGAAGAGTCCGGTTCTATCCGTTGCAGCAAAGCTTGCATTTGGTTGAAGAACGGCTCCGACAAAAATCAAGAAGAGGATAAATAGAAGAATCGGTGTTAAGTATTTTCCGATAGCATCCATTACGGAGTTTTCTTTATACGTAATCCAAAGAACGATTCCGAAGAAGACGAGCGAAGTGATCCATTGTGGTGCGCTTGGGAAATACGATTGTACGAAGATTTCGTGCGTGGACGCTCCGGTACGTGGAACTGCGAAAATCGGTCCGATTAAAAGAACGCAGATTGCGGCAAGGGCGCTGGCAAAAAGTGGATGAACTCTACGTCCGACGTTTAGTGCGCTTCCGCCAAGAGCCGCCACAACCATTACGGCAATAATCGATAATAGTGGGTCACTGATTAAAAATGCAAGGGTTGCAGTTCCCCAATTTTCTCCTGCAGTCACTCCTAGATAAGGTGGGAAAATTAAATTTCCAGCTCCAAAGAAGATGGCAAACAGAGCAAAACCGATAATGATAATATCTATGAATTTCTTTTTCATGGAACCACATCCTAACATTAAAAAATAATTAAAAATAGTTTAACATAAACTAAGAACGAATGCATCCGAAAACAAAACCAAACGTTAAATAAAAATAGTTTATTTATCGTTCGTTTTTAGATATAATAAACCGTGCAAGAAAACCATTTTAAAGGAGAGTAACTCATAAATGCGTAAAGTTTATTTAAACCACGATGGTGGCGTGGATGATTTAGTATCATTATATTTACTATTAAAAATGGAAGACGTGGAATTAGTAGGGGTCGGCGTTATTGAAGCGGACTGCTATTTATTACCAGCGGTGGAAGCCAGCAAGAAGATTATTCATAAGTTCGGTTCTGAAAAGGACAAACAATTGAAAGTCGCTTCTTCAGATTCACGCCCTGTGAACCCATTCCCGAAAGAGTGGAGAATGCATGCCTTCACAGTGGACGCACTTCCAATCTTAAACGAACATAAACCAATTACGGTGCAAGATTCACCATTAAAAGCGCACGAAGATTTAATCCGTGCCTTAAAAGAATCGGAGGAGAAAGTGGACCTTGTATTCGTAGGACCCTTAACAGACTTAGCTCGTGCGTTAGACCAAGACCCAACCATCGAAGAAAACATCGGTAAACTTTACTGGATGGGTGGAACCTTCCTTGATATGGGGAACGTGGAAGACCCTGAACACGACGGAACAGCAGAGTGGAACGTGTACTGGGATCCATTTGCAGCAAAACGCGTTTGGGAGTCAGGCATCCAAATCGAACTTGTGGCGCTTGAAAGTACAAACATGGTGCCATTATCTCTTGATGTTCGCGACCGTTGGGCAAAAGAACGTGCCATCGAAGGCGTTGACTTCTTAGGGCAATGTTACGCCATCGTGCCTCCTCTTACTCACTACGTAACGAACTCAACATACTTCCTATGGGACGTGTTAACGACCGCTTCATTCGGGAAAGAAGACCTTGTCAAACGTTCTGTGGTAAACAGTGACGTGATTGTTGCCGGTGCAAGCCGTGGCCGTACCGTCAAAGCCGAAAATGGCCGCCCAGTCGACCTTGTCTACCACGTCGACCGCGATGCCTTCTTCGACTACATTACTGACTTAGCGAAAAAATAATATAAATAGCTTCTGGCGCTCTCGAAAGAGAAGCGCCTTTTTTTATGATTAAGTATTATAAATGGCAGAATTTATCTAAAGAAAGGGTTTACAAAAAATTAAGATAGTATTATACTTGGCGTATAGATAAGGTACAAAAAAGTGTATTTTCATAAATGGGGGTGCTTTTTATGATTGTTTAAGTGAAGATAGTTTCTATTGTACAAAAAAATGTATATTGAACGGAGGAGTTATGATGTTAAAAAAATTTAAGAAGCAAGTGTTAATGATTAGCTCTGTAGTATGTGCATTAGGATTAGTAGGATGTTCAAATAAAGCAGTTCCTCAAAGTTCAGAAACAACAGTTGTGGCTGAGAATAAAGAAAACAATGAGTCGTCAAAAGCTCTTGAAAAAGCAATTGACGCAGTTGCTTTTTCTTATGTGAAAAGCCAATTAGCAGAAACAAACCCTAAAGCTACTCCTGGAGCGCAAATTGTTGTTTTAAAAGATGGAAAAATAGTTTTTAAAAAGAGCTATGGAACGATTCAAGCGTTTGATTTTTCGAAGAATCCTGCTGAAAAGATTGAAAATCCTTCTGCAGTTACTGATGATACGCTCTTTGATTTAGCCTCAGTTACAAAAATTAGTGCGACAACTCAAGTTTTTATGCATTTAGTATATGAAGGAAAAGTGAAGCTAGATGATAAGGTAACGAAATATTTACCTGAATTTGGAAAGAATGGAAAAGAAGATGTAACAATTGGTCAATTACTCAGTCATACATCCGGTCTTCCACAATGGAAAGCAATTTATTTATATTCAAACAATCGACAAGATACATTGAAATACATTGAAGATCAAAAGTTAGAATTTAAACCTGGAGAGTATAAGTACAGTGATTTAGGCTATATGACTTTAGCGTTTATTGCAGAAAAAATTACAGGAGAAGCATTTGACAAATATGTTGCTAAAACGATTTATGAACCGCTTGAAATGAAAAATACGATGTTTAACCCAACTAAAAATGGTGTTGATAAATCAAAAATTGCGGTAACTTCATACGGAAATCCTTTTGAAAAGATGATGATCGATGAGGTAAATTTCCCTAAATTTGGATATGACATGACAGCAGATAAAGAAGCGTTCGAAAAGTTCAATGGATGGCGTAATTACGAGCTCCAAGGTGAAGTGAATGATGGGAATGCTTTTATGGCAAATGAAGGATATGCTGGTCACGCAGGGTTGTTTTCTACTGCTACTGATTTATCAACCTTATATCAAGTTTTAGTAGATAAAGGAAAACGAGGAGATACGGTTCTATATGACGAAAAAACCGTGGAACTATTCTTACAAGACGTGTTTAAAACAAAATCAGGTTCAATTCAATCTTATGGATATTTAAAGAATGCTGGGTGGATGCAATCTTTGGCGGAAGATGCGATTGGACACAATGGATTTACGGGCACTTATGTAACAATTTCTCCAAAAAATAAGATAGTAGTAATTGTTCTGACCAATAAAATGAATAATGGACAACAAAAATCTGGAAATTATAGTAACACACACGATTTTGCTAGCGCAGTCAATTATGCAGTCCATAATGAATTTTTAAGTGAAAAATAGAGGAGGATGTTAGATGAAAAAAATTGTAGTTGGTGGTCAAATTGATAAAGAGGAAGTAAAAGCTTTAGTACTTCAGTATGGTTTGCCAGAAGATAGCGTGGAAGTGAAGAGTGATTTGGATGCTGCGATGGCTATTAAATCTGGGACAGCTGATTATTATATTGGAGCTTGCAACACTGGCGGGGGAGGAGCTTTGGCGATGGCGCTAGCTCTTTTAGGAAGAGATAATTGTGTGACAGTTTCGATGCCTGGAAAAATAATGCCAGAAGAAGAAATTAGGGAAAATGTTCGAAGTGGAAAGAAAGCATTTGGATTTACAGCGCAACATAAAAATGATGTTATCCCAATTATCATGGAAGAACTAAATAAAATTTAATAGAAAAAGAGGGAAAGACGATGGATAAAACTTTAGAATTAATAGTTATTGCGTTGCTAGGCGCATTGTGTTCGATTCTAGCGAATAAAGGAATCGCTGTTTTTAATGATGGGTTAAGACCAATTCTTCCAGAATATTTAGAAAAGAAGATTGGTAAAAAGGAATTAGCAGCAACAAGTTTTGCGTTGAGTTTTGGATTGGTTATCGGATTTGGTATTCCAGTATCGATTGGGGCTTCCATTATTTTAGTGCATAGTATTTTATTGATGACAGATATTATCGGTTCTTGGGCTCCAGAAGGAAAAATCGGGATGGTTGTATCAGGAGTAGTTGGAGCACTCTATGGTGTGGGACTTGTGTTAGGTTTACAAGCTGTAGTTGATTTGTTCAATATGCTACCTGTGAACTTTATGCCTGCACTATCTTCTGTAGGATCGCCTATTATCGTAGGGTTTAGTATTTTCCCTGCAATTGCGATTGCAAGCCAACATGGATTTAAAAAAGCAGCAATCACTCTATTAGCGACTTTATTAGCATTGTTTACAGTCAAACAATTTGGAACGATTAAATTAGAAGCGACTACCATTAAACTAAGTGCAGAAGGAATGTCTTTACTTGTAGGTATGATTTTCATGATTGTATTTGCAATGCAAGTAAAAGGAGATGGAAGTAATTCGAATGAGACTTTAGTGAGTGTATTCTTAGAACGTGTAAATAGAATTAAGAAAAATTGGCTTTGGTTATCACTTACAGGAGGTCTTGTATCTGCTTCTACTAGTTTAATGATTCTTGCTGGGGATACTATTTCTCTCAAATTATTGTCAGAAGGTAAAATTAGTGAAGCTGCTTTAGCTGCTTTTGCTCGAGGTATTGGATTTATTCCGTTAGTCTTCTCAACAGCAATTGTAACAGGGGTTTATAGCCCAGCTGGAGCGACGTTTGTATTTGTAGTGGGGATGTTACTAAATGGTAATCCGTTAGTTGCATTTATTGCCGGTGCGGCATTGATGTTTGTTGAAGTTCAATTGTTAGCATTAGTGGCTAAAGGATTGGATAAATTCCCTGGAATTCGTGAAATGGGCGAACACATTCGTACAGCAATGAATAAAGTCTTAGAAGTGGCTTTATTAGTTGGTGGTGCTATTGCATCTGAAAAAATCGCACCTGGGATTGGATACTTCTGGGTTATCGGCTTGCTTCTTCTAAATAGAAAGGCTAAAAGTCCTATCGTTGAACTAGCTATCGGACCAGTTGCAGCAATCAGTTTAGGAATTATTGTTAATATTCTTTACATGGTTGGATTATTCACACCAGTTGCTGGATAGGAGATTGTTGATATGACGTTCATAGATGGAATTACTTATATGCACGAGCATACGACTATTGATTTATCTAGATTAAAAAATATTGATGATACTAATTTAAATTGCTTTGATGAAACAGTAGAAGAATTTAAAAAATTATATGCTAAAGGGGTTCGTAACATCGTAGATGTTACGAATCTTGATATGAGAAGAAATCCTTTATATGTTCAAAAGGTTGCTGAGCTTAGTAAAATTAATATCATTCAAGCGACAGGCTTTTATCAAGATAAATTTTTACCGGATTTTGTAACAGATGCTAGTGTTGAAGAGTTAGCTGATTTAATGCGAAGAGAGATTCTTGAAGGGATTGACGGTACAAATATAAAAGCGCAAATTATCGGTGAAATAGGAACTAGTAAAAACATGATGACTGATAGAGAGAAAAAGGTTTTTCTTGCTTCGTCAATTGTTCATAAAGAGTTGGGAATTCCGATTACCACTCATACAACTCTAGGAACATATGGTCATGAACAAGTTGCCTTCTTTAAAAAAGAAAATGTAGATTTAGATAGAGTCATTATTGGACATGTCGATTTAACGGGCGATGTAAATTATATTCTTAAGATGCTAGATGAAGGTGTCTATGTAGAGTTTGATACTGTTGGTAAAGAGAATTACCAACCGGACTTATTGCGAGTAGAAATGCTAAAAGAAATTGAGAAAAGAGGCTATGAAGATAAGGTATTCTTATCTATGGATATTACGCGGAAGTCAAACCTAGAATATCAAGGTGGAATAGGTTATTCTTATCTATTAGATTGTTTTGTTCCAATGTTACGAGAGGGAGGAGTCTCAGACAAATTCATCCGTAAAATGTTAGTGGAAAATCCTAAGCGATTTTTGGTAAGGAGTAAAAGATGAAAAGTTATCCTTTAAAAAGTTTAACAATCGCAGAAGCGCAAGAAATGCAATTCAGGTTAGTAGATGAGATTACTAAAGTCTTTCCTGGAAATGAAATTTTAACTAGGGGAGATTTAGGAGTAGTGAAAGGTCTGAATCAACCTGTGTATACAAGAAAGGTCGAAAAAGTTATAGCAAACTTTTTTGACGCCGACGAAGCGCTGTTAGTTAGAGGGTCAGGAACAAATGCTATAAGACTGGCGTTACATGCGGGTGTTAACCGTAAAAAGAAAATATTAATTCATAATGCACCTATTTATCCAACAACGAATGTGAGTTTTGAGATGTTAGGTATCGCATATGAAAAAGTGGACTTTAATGATTTAAATGCTCTGAAAGATATTATTAGAAGTAAAGAAATAACGTCGGCGCTAGTTCAAATTACAAGGCAGCTTCCTTCAGATTCTTATGAAGCTGAAACTGTAATAAAAACAATTAAAGAGTTGCGCCCTGATATGTTTGTGATAACAGATGACAACTATTCTGTTTTTAAAACAGATAAAATAGGGATACAGTATGGAGCGGATGTTTCTTGCTTTTCAACTTTTAAGCTTTTAGGACCAGAAGGAATAGGTTGTGTAGTAGGAAATTCAGAAGCGCTACAAAGTTTGAAGAAAGAAAACTACTCCGGTGGAGGACAAGTGCAGGGGCATGAAGCTCTAGATGTTTTAAAAGGGATGATATATGTTCCGGTTTCTCAAGCAATTTCCGCTAAAGTTGGCGAGGAAGTATGTGAATCGCTAAATCAGGGGACTTTAGATATGGTTAAAGAAGCCTCTATTGTGAATGCTCAATCGAGGGTTTTGATTGTAGAATTAAAAGAACCGATTGCTGAAGCGGTGATTGAGGAAGCGACGAAGTTAGGTGCGTTGCCGTATCCTGTAGGAGCTGAATCTCAATATGAGTTTTGCCCTTTGTTTTATAGAGTTTCCGGCACTTTTAGAAGTGCGGATCCAACAGCAGAAAAGCGTTTGATCCGTATTAATCCGAATCGCTCCGGGGCTAAAACTATTATAAGAATATTGAAAGAATCTATAGAAAAAGTGAAAGAATAAATAAGAGGAAGAGTATGGTAGAAAAGTTTTTAATGAAAAAAGGTCAAGTAATCAATGCTATTGCATCTGATTTTTTAAAGAAATCGGTAGGAGATAAGGTGCCTAGTATTTCTGAATATCAAGAAGATTTAGAAGTAGCTCGTGGGACTGTTCAAAATGCGATTTCTTATTTAAAAAGTGAGGGGGCCTTTAAATTAATCAGCAAAGGACACCAAGGTTCGTTTATTTCAGAAATTAATTATGAAATATTACAATCTTATGCATTGTCAGAAACGGTGCTTGGGACTATGACGTTGCCATACTCTAAACTCTATGAAGGTTTAGCAACTGGAATCTACGAAGAATTCCGCGATAATCATGTTCCATTAAACTTAGGTTATATTCGTGGGTCTAAAGAAAGAATAAAAGCAGTTACGAGTAAGTTTTACCGTTTTGCAATTGTTTCTAAATTTGCTGCTAAACAAGCTATTCATAATCGTGAACCATTAGAAATAGCGCTAGATTTCGGTGAAAATAGTTATTTAAGTGAGCACGTTGTTGTCTTTTCTAGTGAAAATACGGATAAGACTATTGAAAGCAAGAAAGTAGCTATTGATTATAATTCAATCGACCAATACCTACTGACAGAAGAGGTAGTAAAAGATAAAAATGTTCAATTAGTTGAAATGCCTGGATTTCAAATTCTAACAGCGCTAAGAAAGGGAATTGTAGACGTTGGTGTTTGGAATTTAGATGAATTAATGGATAAAGATTATTCCGATTTAAGCTATTCGAAATTAAAACACAATCGGTGGATTGATGATATGACATCCGCAGTTGTTGTAGTTCATAAAGATGATGATTCGCTTAGGGCATTTTTTAATCAAAGTGTAGTCGCGGATAAAATAATTGAGATTCAAGAAAAAGTGAAAAATAATGAGATGATTCCTCAATATTAAAAGGGGTGAGTTCATGCTAGAAGAGAAATTAGATGTTCTGGTAGTGGCGGATGTTATAGATGAAGATACAAAAAAATATATATTGAAGGCTAGTGACTTTTTTCGAAATGAAATGAAGATTAATGATGACACGAAGGTCGAAGTATTTCTTATTCATTTAGCGATGGCTGAATCGAGACGCAGAAAAAATGAAGTGTTGGATGCCAAAATGGAAGAAATCATTCGAAATGAAGTTAATAACCATCATAATTTTGCTGAATGTAAAGAAGTTTGGAGCCGCTTATCAAATTATATCGGTGAAGAAGTTTATTCAGAGAATGAATTAGAGTTTATTTATCTTCATTTATTGAATTTGTTAGAAGGTGACAAAGATGTTTCTTGATCTTGTGAATAGAAGAAATCGATCTTTAGTCGATTTTGCAGTCAAGCTTCATCAAGATGGTGAAATCCTCCCAGATACTTATGTGGTTGATTTAGATGCGGTTATCCAAAACGCAAAATATATGTCTGAAATCGCAAATAAAGAAAATGTTGAGCTTTATTATATGCTTAAACAGATTGGAAGAAATCCATTTATAGCAAGGGCGCTTGCTGAAAATACAGATATAAAAAAGGCTGTTGTTGTTGACTATAAAGAAGCTTTACGGATGATGGAAGAGGGATTGTCTTTAGGGAATGTGGGACATCTAGTACAAATTCCGGATGCCTTGTTGGAGAAAATCATTTCTTATGGAACAGATTACATTACGGTGTACTCACTTGAGAAAGTACAGCAGATTATTCGTGTTGCGAATCGATTAAAAAAACATCAGAAGCTTTTGTTGAAAGTTATTGAGAAAGGCGACAATATTTATGATGGCCAATACGGTGGCTTTCATCTGTCCGATTTAAATGAGGTTATTGCTATTGTTGAGGCGTCTGACTGGGTAGAGATAGGCGGATTAACTTCTTTCCCTTGTTTTTTATTTGATGGTAAAGAAAATATTATTCCAACCAATAACATGAAAACAGTAGAAAAAGCAAAAGAAATTCTTGAAAAAGAAGGAATTCAATCAATCTTAAATATGCCATCTGCTACTTGCTCAGTGACAATACCAGAAATTCGAAAATTAGGAGGACACCAAGGAGAACCGGGGCATGCTTTGACGGGAACCACTCCGCTTCATGCTGTGCTGGATTTGCCAGAAATACCAGCTTTAGTATATGTTAGCGAAATCTCTCATAATTTAGATGGCCATTCGTATTTTTATGGTGGTGGATATTATAGACGAGGACATTTTGAGAATGTGGAAGTTGTTAATGGAGATAATGTTGTTTTTGATACAGTTCTTCCTCTGAAAGATGAGAGTATTGATTATTATATTGAGACTAAAAATGAGCATCCAGTTGGAGCAACAGTGATTGGTTCTTTTAGAACACAGATTTTTGTTACTCGCAGCGATTTGGCTATTGTTTCAGGATTACAGAGTGCGGAACCTCATTTAGTTGGGATTTACGATAGTTTGGGAAATAAAGTGAGAAGGTGAAAAAATGGGAAGATTTGTTCTCATTGTTTTAGATAGTTTTGGTGTAGGAGCAATGGATGATTGTGTAGAGGTAAGACCTAGAGATGTTGGAAGTAATACAGCAAAACATATCATTCAATCAAAACCTAATATAAAAATTCCTACGTTAGAAAAATTAGGACTTATGAACGCTATTGGTGAGGAAGTCGGAGAACATAAATTTTCGGATACGGCTAATTATGGGACAGCCAATTTAACTCATTATGGAGCAGATTCTTTTTTAGGACATCAAGAAATAATGGGGACTACTCCGAAAGTTCCGTTGATTCAACCGTTTAATGAAAAAATAGATGAAGTTGAAAAAAATCTATTAAAATACGGTTATAAAGTTAGACGTGTTGGAAATCCGGGATTACAAATTCTTGTTGTGAACGAAGTAGCAACAGTAGGTGATAATTTAGAAACAGATTATGGACAAGTTTATAATGTTTCAGCTTGCTTAGACTTAATTAGCTTTGAAGAGTTAAGTAAGATTGGGCATGTTGTTAGAGAAGTTGTTCAAGTATCGCGTGTTATCACTTTTGGGGGAGAACAAATTACACTGGACAATCTTTTACGAGCTAGGAAAGTGAAGAATGACAAGATAGCGGGTGTAGATGCTCCAGAATCAGGAGTTTATAACCACGGATATCAAGTAGTTCATTTGGGATATGGAATTGATAAGAATGTTCAGATACCGACGATTTTAGATAAGAAAGGAATTACAGTCTCTTTCTTAGGTAAAATTGCGGATATCATACAAACAACAAGCACAAGACTCTTCCCAGGTGTAGACTCTGAATATTTGTTTGACTGTTTAATGGAAGAAGTGAAGAGCATAGAAAATGGATTTATTGCATTAAATATTCAAGAAACGGATTTAGCTGGACATGCTGAAGATGTAGAGAGATATGCAGACAGGTTAGAAGTAAGCGATAAACGTATTGCGGAATTACTTCCGCAATTAAATAGCGGTGATATTTTAATTGTGATGGCGGACCACGGAAATGACCCAACAATAGGTCATAGTAATCATACGAGAGAAAGAGTCCCTCTTCTGATACACAGTCCTGGTATTACAGGGAAATATGTTGGAGAACGTGATACTATGGCTGATGTTGCTGCTACTGTTGGAGAATACTTTAATGTGGATTCTCCGCAGCATGGACATTCCTTCTTAAATAGAATTTTTGAAAAATAGGTTTTTACTATGGAAAAAATACAAAAATACGCTTATAAAACAATGCTTGCGATGAAGAATCCGTTAAAATCAGTAGATAGGGTATATCCCTTGGCTTTTGATGAGATTTCTAATCATGATGGGTATTATTTTGGAGTTAAAAATAGTCTATATCTAACGAATGCGATGGAAGAAAAATTAAAACAATGTTCGTACTATTTGCATACTCGAGATCAATCTAGTTTAGGTGGCCGTGCTATTGATACTGATTTAAAGAATCCAATAACAGGTTTACCTATGACAGGCTCTTCTAGTGGAACAGCAATCAATGTCTTCTTAGGGATAAATGATATAGGAATGGGTACAGACGGTGGTGGGTCGGTTCTAGCCCCGGCGATTTCTTTAAATTTATTTTCTGTAATTGATCCATTATTGTTTCAAGAAGAACGAAAAAAAGAAATTGAGAAAGTATCGACCGATGGAATTTCATTTATACCATCTATAGGTTTAATTTCTAAAAATCTAAAGTTACTTCGAGAATTATACTTAAATTTAAGAGCTTTAGAAAATTCTAATCGAGAAACGAAAATACTGGTTGATGACGAAAACATCTGTAATTTGCTGAAGGACGAGAATCTTGAAGTTAGCTCGTTTGAAGGGAAATATGATAATGAACGTTTAGCATTAATAGAAACCGCAAAAAGATTATTGGAGAAATACGATATTATTGTGAGTAAAGAAGGTCCAGTAGATTTGAATGGGTTTGGAGATACTGTCTTTGGACATTTTGATGATAAAACCAAAAAGATACAGGTTGCTGCTAATAAAGGTTTTCTCCGAATAGCTAATATGGCAAACTGTTTTGCATTAACTGTTCCAAGTGGGGAGTTGTCGACAGCGTATGTAATTTTATGTGACTCTAATAATGTTTCTGCTATTAGAAAATCTTTTCTGATTGCAGAGAGTTTATATAGAGAAAATGATGCGTTATCGGAAAGATATTTTTTAAATTATAAAAATTACTTTATGAATGGATATAGTAACTAAGTTAGGGTTAGAAAAATCTAACCCTTTTTTTCGTATCTTTTTATTGACAATGTTCCAAAATGGGGATATACTTTATATATAGTTTAGAATAATTCTAAACTAGAAACAGGAGGTAATAGATATGTCAAAAGAACAAACAAAACAAGTATTAAATCAATTAGTGGCTGATTTAAGCCAACAATCAGTAATCGTACACCAAGCTCACTGGTACATGCGCGGTGCAACTTTCATAACAATGCATCCATTAATGGATCAACATATGGAATTGTTAGACGCTCAATTAGATGAAGTATCTGAACGTTTAATCACATTAGGTGGCGCACCTTATTCAACATTACGTGAATTTGCTGAAAACACTAAGATTGCCGATGCTAAAGGAAACTACAGCGACAGCATGGAAGACCGTATCCGTCATTTATTAGTAGGATACCGTTACTTAATCGACCTTTACCAAAAAGGTATTGAAGTAGCTGGCGAAGAAGGCGACGATGTTACACAAGATATCTTCACTGGTGCAAAAGGCGCATTAGAAAAATTAGTTTGGATGCTTACAGCAACAATCAACGAAGCACCAGGTTTATAATTTTTGAAGACTCTAGGGCTGGACAGTTTGTCCGGCCTTTTTCTTTTGCCTAAATTCTGAAAATTATCATATATGATAATTACCATATATGATAATTTCACCAACGTAATGTTCCGAAGTGTAACCCCACCTAATCATTAAGCCGTTAGAAAGTACTCTTTCTATTGAAACTCTTCCCATCATAACGAAGCTTTTATAAGCTTGGCTTGGCATACTTCGCAGAACTAGCATGCTTTTAAGTAAAATAGCAGATGAAAAGCCGTAGGAGATTGGAGTCTATAATGGCAGTAATAGCGAATGTAATTAATGTGAATTACTGACTCTAAAAATTTATTTTGTAGAGTCAGTTTGAAGCTTAATAGGCAATGAGACTATGGCTCATGCCGGTACAGCTATTACAGCCATTATGAAGAACTCCAATCAGCCGAAGGATTTTGTTTTTCTTCATTTTTTACCTAAAAATATCACATTGCACTGTCGGAGGTATGCTATAATAAAGCCAATCTTATGAAAGGTGGAAGCTTTATGGAACAAAAGAAATACAGCGGGAAAGAGTTCACGATGAACGTCCTTAACGCACTTGCATTAGGCGTTGTGGTTACTCTTATCCCTGGAGCACTACTGGGCGAATTAGTGAAGGCACTCCTTCCAGTATTCCCACAAGGCCAATTGATTATCCAAGCAACACAAGTGGCCAATACATTAATGGGGGCAATTATCGGTTTGATGGTCGGTCAATTCTTCAAATTCACTCCAATTCAAACAGGAGCGTTGGCACTAGCAGTCTTATTTGCAGGTGGAGTTGCGAATTTCAATCCTGACGTAAAAGGAATTGTGTTTAGTGGTACAGGAGACATCATTACGATGGGGCTTACTGCAGCGTTAGGAGCGGCAGTCATTTTATGGATTGGCAATAAAGCAAAAGCATACTCTATTATCGTTATTCCAACGGTTTTATTAGTCGTTGTTGGTGGAATAGGTCGTCTTGCGTTACCAACCATCAAAACTTTAACAACCTTACTAGGACAAGGAATTGGAAATCTATTATCATTACAACCCGTTATTATGTGTTTATTATTAGCCGTTATTTTCTGTATGTTAATCGTTTCTCCGTTTACAACAGTAGGGATTGCCGTGGCGATTAGCCTTAGCGGAGTAGGTTCAGGGGCAGCAAACCTTGGAATCTGTGCGGCTGGTTTCGGTCTTGCGATTGCGGGATGGAAAGTGAATCCAAAAGGAACTGCGATTGCGCATTTCATCGGTTCACCAAAAATGTCAATGGCAAATGTTTTAGCAAAACCAAAAATCTTATTACCAATGATGTGTACATCTGCCGTACTTGGTGTGTTAGCCGCTTTATTGAACATCCAAGGAACCCCTCAAAGTGCAGGTTTTGGGTTCAGTGGATTAGTGGGACCCATCAATGCGTTGAACTTAGCAGAGGGCGGATGGAGCGTGATGAATATCGTTATTGTGACGCTTATTTTCGTCGTTGCGCCAATCGCGTTAAACATCGTATTCGTTCATTTATTCGAAAAAGTGTTAAAATGGATTCAACCAGAAGATTACAAATTAACCGTTTAACGAGAAAAGGGGAGTTATAATGAAAATCGCGATTGCAGGAGCAGGAGCAATGGGATGCCGTTTCGGCTACATGTTAACAAAAACAGGACAAGAGGTGACGCTGATCGATGAATGGCCAGCGCATATCGAAGCTATCCAAAAAAATGGGTTGAAAGTCGTTGATGGAGATAACACAGATACCATTGACATTAAAATTGTTCGACCAGAAGAAGCAACAGAAGAAGTAGATGTGGTCATCGCCTTTACGAAATCAATGAAATTAGGCGAAATGCTCGAGAAGATTAAACCAATTATCCACGAAGATACGAAAGTGCTTTGTCTTTTAAATGGTCTAGGACACGAAGACACAATGGCAAAATACGTTCCTCGTAAAAACATTATTATGGGGGTTACGATTTGGACTGCGGGTATAATCGAACCAGGGGTAGCGCGTTTAGGCGGTACTGGTACGGTAGAAATGCAAGCTGCAGACCCAAGTGGTGTAGCAATTGCTAAAGAATTAGTAGAAGTGATGGACAAAGCGGGCTTGAACGCAAGCTACAGCGAAGACGTTCATTTCTCAACATGGCGTAAAGCGTGTGTAAATGGTACGATGAACGCAACATGTGCGATCTTAGACGCAAACATCGGCGAAGTGTTCGATACTTCAACAGCAGAAGCGATTGTAATGCAAATTATTGCTGAATTTGTCGCTGTTGCGGAAAAAGAAGGCGTGCATTTGGATCCAGCTGCGATGAAAGATTATGTGTATACAGCGTCTAATAAAGTTCGCGGACACTATCCTTCAATGCACCAAGATTTAATTCAAAACCACCGCTTTACTGAAGTGGACTTCTTGAACGGCTTTGTGGCTAGAAAAGGGAAGGAATATGGTATTCCAACACCTTACTGTCAATTGATTACAGAGCTTATCCACGCGAAAGAAGATATTTTGAAAGTTAAATAATACAGCAATATAAAAGAACAATTTAAAGAATCAGTTGGTTGTTGAAAGAGTCATAGTGGGGCACCGGCTTGAGCCTCGCCATTCTTTCAATCAACTGATTCTTTTTCATTGTTCTTTTACGTGAATATTGCTTCTAAATATCTCTTTTGCATCGACTAGCAATTAAATAATACAGCACACAAAATAGGAGCAAGGCGATTAGCCTGGCTCCTTTTTGTGTTTAGCGTTTGCGTATATCTAGGAAAATTTATAAGAAGTTTTCAACGAGTATCCGTACTGCTTCGAATGCGTTTTGAGAAGCTTTTTCAAGAGTTTCCTCGAAAGTATCAGGAGCATCTCCACCTACATGATCGCTGATGCCACGGATGTTCAACACAGGGATATCATAGAAACTAGCCACTTGCGCAATCGGTGCTGCTTCCATGTCGCTGGCTGTAATATCCGGCAATTTAGCACGAATATTCTCAACCGCATCAACCGAACTCATAAAGGAGTCGCTTGTAGCAATAAATCCACTATGGACTGAGAAGTTTTGAACTTGTTCGCGAAGAAGCGTGAGTACTTTTTGTTGTAATTTTACATCGACAGGGTAATCAGCTGGCATTTGAGGAACTTGTCCCCATGCATAGTCGAATCCAGTCGCATCCACATCGCTATAGGCAAATTTCGTAGAGACAATCACGTCTGCTAAGCCTAATTCTGGATTAAAGCTTCCTGTAGTTCCCGTGTTAATGATGAGGTCAGGATGGACTTTATCGCATAACCAAGCACTAGCCGCGGCAGCATTCGCTTTTCCAATACCAGATTGAACGAGAATCAGATTCTCATGCACCTCTAGAATACGAATAGGCCCTTTTGAAAAGATGACGTTTCCTGGAGAGAAGTGCTCTTCAAACGGAAAGAGTTCTTCTTTCATGGCAGCAACAATCGCAATCTTCATGAATTATTTCCCCCACACTTCAGAAATAGGTTTACTTACTTCTACCTTAGTTCCTGCGAATTGTTCAGAAATGTATTTTTGGATTTCTGGGTCGTGGTAAAGTTCTACTAATTTTTTGTATTCTTCTTTATCGGCATTCTCCGCCTTTACAACAATCACATTAATACTAGTAATGGTTGATTCATCCGCTTTTTCATAGAATAAAGCATCTTTTAATACATTTAATCCACCTTCAAGTGCGATGGTGTTTCCGATTGCGATTAAATCAGCATCGTCTAAGACACGTACGCTAGTCGTATCATCAATCATTAAGAACTCAAAGTTTTTCTTGTTTTCAACGATATCACTGGTAGTCCCCGTTCCTTCTTTGAAAGAACTAGATAGTTTAATCAGTCCTGCGCTTTCTAATAAACGAAGGGCACGAGTCGCATTATATGGACTATCTGGAATTGCAATTTTTGCACCGTTTGGTAAGTCGTTTAGACTTTTCACCTTCTTAGAGTAAAGCCCCATTGGTTCGATATAAGTCGTACCGATTGGAACGAGTTTGTTGGAATTCGCTTCGTTAAATCCCTGCAAGTACCCAATGGATTGGAATGCGTTGGCATCGACGGTTCCGTCAGCCACACTCTCGTTCAATGGCACGCCACCGTTAATTTCTTGGACTTCAATTTTAAGGCCAGCTTTTTTAGCTTGTTCAGATTCGGCAATATGTCTCCAAATATCCGCATCAGAACCAACCGAAGCAATTTTAACGGTTTTAAGTTCACTCTCTGAGCCTTTTGAAGCTTGAGAGCTTGAAGCAGTGTTATTTCCGCAAGCGCCTAAGACGAATGCAGTAGAGAGAGCGATAAGGGATTTAGCAATCGTTTTTAATTTCATATTGGGGGTTCCTCCAGTCTAGGTGTCTAATGTTTCTTACTGAATGAGTGATTAAATGACTTTTCTCTCGAAAGGATCGATACTAATACCTTGTTTCAATACTTGTTTGGCGTATTCTTTTGCGCCAAATAATGAATGGTCACGGTAGTTTCCACACTGAACGGCGGAGACGCCTTGAATATCTTTGAATTGAATCTTCTCAACGATTTCTTCTAGCGTTGATTTCAATGCGCGAGCAATGTCTTCAGGTGATCGTTCTTCCCATAAAATCAAGTGGAATCCTGTACGGCATCCAAAAGGAGAGATGTCGATAATTCCTTCTAAGCGGTCCCGTAAAAGATCGGCTAATAGGTGCTCAAAGGTATGAACAACACCTGTTGGCATTTCTTGTTTATTCGGTTGTAAGAAACGGATATCAAAATTTGAAATCACATCTCCTTTTCTTCCGTGCTCATTCGCAATTAATCGAACATAAGGAGCGATGACCTTGTTGTGGTCGAGTGTAAAGCTTTCTACTTCAGCCATGTTTATTCCTCCAATCATTGAAACAAAATAAAAAAAGCCCGCACTTCTAGCCAACGCTAAAAGGACGAGTTGAAGTTGTGGTGGCGCCATTACAGTCTTCTTATAGAAGATTACTTCCGTACAACTATACGGTAACTCTGTAACGGGAGAACCCGTATTGTCCTAGCAAATCAGACAATCAGCTCAAAAACCTCGTTAAAAATAGAGTGATATTCGGTTTGCGGTAAGCTCTATTTTTGACTCTCTTTTCACAGCGTTTCAAATAAGTTATATAAAGACTATACTAGAAATAAAGAAGATTGTCAATTTTAAAAACAAACTATACGAAACGTTTTTATGAAATAGTTCGTGAATTGGTAAAATATGCATACTATAAAGATAGTGTTTTTTAAATTCGTTCGTTTTTGCAAGTGGATACACTAATGATTTTGAGCCAAAGAGGGGAAAGTCCATAAAATAATAGTAGAATGTCATGAATTTGTAATTTTTTTACGGTATACTATGGTTAACAAATTCAAAATGAAGGTGACAATAATGACATTATTAGACGTACAGCACGTACAAAAAGTGTATCAAACAAGATTCGGAGCTACTGAAGTAACAGCTTTGAAAGATATAAACTTCTCTGTGGAAGAGGGAGAATATGTAGCCGTCATGGGGGAATCCGGTTCAGGGAAAACAACGCTTTTAAATATTTTAGCGACTCTAGACCGTCCAACAGAAGGGAAAGTCCTCCTAAATGGTGAAGATATTCAAAAAATCTCAGACAAAGTATTAACAGAATTTCGTCGCGATCATCTTGGGTTTGTGTTCCAAGACTTCAACTTATTAGAAACATTATCGGTGTATGACAACATGGTGCTTCCGCTCGTATTGGCTCGTCGACCAATAGAAGAAATGGAAAAGAAAGTGAAACCAATTGCGGAAATGCTTGGGATTGAAGATTTACTAAAAAAATATCCATATGAATTATCAGGAGGTCAACAACAACGTGTAGCCATTGGTCGTGCCATGATTACCGATCCAAGTTTACTACTGGCCGATGAACCAACCGGAGCGCTTGACTCTAAATCAGCTAGCAACACATTAGATTTGTTCGATAAAATCAATGAAAATGGCCAAACAATCTTAATGGTAACGCATAGTACCGTGGCTGCCAGTCGCGCTAAACGAGTGCTCTTTATTAAAGACGGGTTGATTTATAATCAATTGTATCGTGGAGACAGAACGGATCAACAAATGTTTGAATTAATCTCAGAAACGCTCACTGTGATGGCAAACAGAGGTGAGGCACATGTTTAATTTACTTCGTTCGATGGCGATTACGAATTTACGGAAGAACCATTCGTTATACCTACCTTATGCCCTAGCAACGGTATTAGTAACTGTTGTTCTTTATATTACACATGCCTTATCTGCAATGCCGGAGCTTGCAACTTTAAACGGTGGTGCCCAGATGGCTAAAACATTGCAATTCGGGGTTATTATTGTACAAATTGTATCGCTTGTAATCATTTTATATGCGAATGCATTTGTGATGAAAAACCGTTCGAAAGAGTTCGGTCTATACGGAATCTTGGGTCTGGACCGAAAAAATATTCAATTACTCAGTCTTATTGAATTAGTCATCTTTGCTTTTGTCAGTGTTACGATAGGGATTATTCTTGGAATGATTTTCCACCGTATATCCTTTGCCTTATTATTGGGGTTGATTCAATATTCCATCGGGATTGAATATTCGTTACAAATCGGAAGTGTCTTCTATGTATATTTTACTTTAGCGATTATTTTCGCTCTTGTGTTCTTTATTAATGCGACAAGATTATATATGAGTCGTCCGCTGGAACTCTTGAAGGAAAAGAAAAAAGGGGAAAAACAAGGTCGTTTTGTTGCCTTCCGTGCCATTGTGGGTCTTGTGATGTTAGGAACTGCTTATACGATGTCTCAAGCCATTGAGTCCCCTGTTAAAGCACTTCTTTATTTCTTCTTAGCAGTTCTTTTAGTAGTCATTGCCACCTACATTTTATTTGATGCGGGTTCAATTGCATTGCTAGCTCTACTGCAAAAAAATAAAAAGTTGTTTTACAAACCAACAAACTTTATCTCGATTTCAAACTTAAAGTTCCGTATGCGTAAAAATGCTGCAGGTCTTGCAAGTGTGTGTGTACTATCAACTATGGTTTTAGTGACATTAGCGACGACGGTGGCTTTACAAAAAGGAACGACTGAAAAACTAGATCAAAACTATCCAACAGCCTATTCTGCAATTGGATATATTATCAACCAATCAGAAGTAAACAAATACCCAGAAATCGTTCAGCAAATCAAGGCGCAATCAAAAGGGAAACTTTCTAATGAAAGAAGTTATTTAAGTGTACTTCGTTTTGGTTCTCGCACAGAGAAAGGGTTTGATTTGACAGGGGTTCACTCTGGAGACAGCCCAGCTGCAATGTTGACCATTATTTCGGTCGACGAGTATAATCGCCTATTTGGAACGAAGTATTCGGTAGGGGATAAAGAAATCATCCTAGGTCTTGTCAAAGGGAATGTCACAAAAGTGGATGAGGTTAAGACATGGTCTGTTGTATTCAATGCGACTTTGAAAGTCAAAGAAATGATTGATGCCTCAGCGTATAAAAAAGTAATGCCACAGCTTCCGTATGTGTCTGATAATATTTATGTAGCAATCGTCCAAGATCCGATGAAGTTTATGGAACCTTCTGTCGGAAAGGCTATGTATTACTCGTTGTGGGATACAACAACGGAATTTTCACAAAGAGATGCAGAATTCCAAGCGTACCAAAAGGTAGCAAATCAGTATAAAAATGGCAATTTGCTCTTAGCTAGTAAGAATGAAGCGGCTAAGGAATTATATAGCTTTATGGGAAGTTTGCTCTTTGTGGGGGCTCTTCTATCTATTGCTTTCTTTATTGGAGCAGCGCTTGTCATTTACTACAAACAAATTTCTGAAGGATACGAAGATAGAGATCGATTTGTCATCTTGCAAAAATTGGGAATTGATCAAAAGACGATTAAAAAATCGATTAACCGACAAGTACTCATCGTCTTCTTCTTACCATTAGTCATGGCGTTCATCCATACAGCGTTCGCCTTTAAGATGTACCGTAAGATTATCGAACTCTTCGGCGTTGACGGTAGTGTTACCTTAAATGCAACAATGGTGATTGGAGCTATTTTCGTGGTGGTTTATCTCGTTGTTTATCAAATCACTTCAAGAAGTTACTTCAGAATTATCAAACGGTAATTGTCTAAGAATATTCAAAGAGGTTTCCGAAGGGAGCCTCTTTTTTGATGAAATTTTTAAAGTGACAAAAATGTAAGAAACGAATAAAAAATGATAGGATGGTGTCATGAATTCACTTTTTATTTCGGTTATACTGTGTTCAACAAATTAAAACAAAGGGTGAAAACAATGACATTATTAGACGTACAACATGTACAAAAAGTATATCAAACAAGATTCGGAGCTGCGGAAGTAACCGCCCTAAAAGACATTAATTTCTCAATTGAAGAAGGCGAATATGTAGCTGTAATGGGGGAATCTGGTTCAGGGAAAACAACGCTATTAAATATTTTAGCGACTCTAGACCGTCCAACAGGCGGAAGCGTTCTATTAAATGGGGAAGACATCCAAAAGATCTCTTCAAAAGTACTAACAGAATTCAGACGTGACCATTTAGGGTTCGTGTTCCAAGATTTCAACTTATTAGAAACATTATCAGTATATGACAATATCGTATTGCCACTCGTCTTAGCAAGACGTCCGATTGCAGAGATGGAACAAAAAGTAAAGCCGATTGCTGAAATGCTAGGAATTTCAGACTTATTGAAAAAATATCCTTATGAATTATCAGGAGGGCAACAACAACGTGTGGCAATCGGTCGTGCAATGATTACAGATCCAAGTTTACTACTAGCCGATGAACCAACCGGAGCGCTGGACTCAAAATCAGCTAGCAACACATTAGATTTGTTCGATAAAATCAATGAAAATGGTCAAACAATCTTAATGGTAACACATAGTACGGTTGCGGCAAGTCGCGCTAAACGAGTGCTCTTTATTAAAGACGGATTAATTTATAACCAATTGTATCGTGGAGAAAGAAGCGACCAACAAATGTTTGAATTAATCTCTGAAACGTTAACCGTGATGGCGAACAGAGGTGAGGCACATGTTTAAACTACTAAGTTCATTAGCCGTGACTAATTTGAAAAAGAATCATTCGCTGTATTTACCATTTGGACTCGCAACAGTCATGGTCACGATGATTTCTTATATCGTTCACGCTTTATCTTCAATGCCAGAACTTTCCACTTTAAGAGGGGGTTCTTCTATCGCTCTTTCTTTAGGCTTGGGAGTGATTGTGATTCAAGTTGTGGCGCTATTAATCGTGCTTTATGCCAATAGTTTTGTAATGAAAAACCGTTCGAAAGAATTTGGACTGTATGGAATTTTAGGCTTAGACCGTAAAAATGTACAAATTCTTAGCTTTATGGAGTTGTTCTTATTTGCACTCGCTAGTGTAACGGCTGGGATTGCATTAGGAATGGTTTTCCACCGTTTCGCTTTTGCGGTTCTCTTAAAATTGATTCAATATCCGATTGGACTAGAGTATCACTTACAAATCGGTAGTGTCTTCTTTGTATATATTTTCATGGGTGTTATCTTCTTGATTGTGTTCTTCTTGAATGCTACGAAAATTTATACAAGTCGTCCATTAGAATTACTAAAAACAAAGAAATATGGTGAAACAAAAGGTCGTTTCATGAAGACGCGAGCAATCATTGGGTTTGTGATTTTAGGGCTAGCCTATTATATGTCACAAACGATTGAAAGTCCGATGGCAGCCATCATGATGTTCTTTGTTGCGGTTATTATGGTTGTTATTGCGACCTATATTCTGTTTGATGCAGGTTCTATTGCCATTTTAAGTGCATTGCAAAAAAACAAAAAACTGTTCTATCAACCAACAAACTTTATTTCAATCTCTAATTTAAAATTCCGTATGCGTAAAAACGCTGCTGGATTGGCTAGTGTGTGTATTCTATCTACCATGGTATTAGTAACACTAGGAACGACGGTGTCTTTACAAGTAGGAGCTTTTAAAACACTTAATGAATCTTATCCTACGGAATATTCGGTTTCTTCATTCCTGACTTCTAAAGAGGAAGAAGCAGAAGCAAGTAAAGCGATGAAAGATATTCAAGCTAAATCTTTATCAACTGTTAAGAATGAAATTTCATTTGGACAATCCGTTCGTTTTGGTCTTCAAAAAGGGGATTCTGTTGAGATTATGAATTCTTTCTCTGGGGCAGAGAATGTGGTAGCTCTGACGGTGATGTCTCAAGAGGATTATAACCGCATTTTTGGAACGAATCTTTCCTTGAAAGAAAATGAAATGGTAGTGGGCCATACAAAAGGAGACGGCAAAGAGTTTTCAACACTGACTACTGCCAAAAAAAACTATAAGGTTGTTGGTGATTTAAACGATGATAAGTATAAGACGACCTTGCCTCAACTATCAGCCTTAGTGGATAATATTTATATGGTGGTTGTGAAAGACGTATATGACTTTATCAATCCAGGAAATCATGAGAGAGTGCAGTACTATTCACTATGGAACACAGATACAAAAGAAGAAAGTTTAAAAGAAGAATTTGATGCTTATCAAAATATAGATGTAGATCAATATAGTGTCCCTATAGCCATGTCTAGTAAAACAGAAGCTGCGAAAGAAATATATGGATTTATGGGAAGTCTTCTCTTCATTGGGGCCTTACTTTCAGTTTCCTTCTTTGTGGGTGCGGTATTAGTGATTTACTACAAACAAATCTCTGAAGGATATGAGGATCGAGATCGTTTTGTCATCTTACAAAAAATGGGAATTGATCATAAAACGGTTAAACAATCTATCAATCGCCAAGTATTAATTGTCTTCTTCATGCCTCTATTAACGGCATTCATGCATACAGCTTTTGCGTTTAAAATGTATACGAAGATTGCACAATTATTTGGAGTAAATACTCAAATCACATTGATTGCATCGATTGTCATTGGGATTATTTTCTTAATTGTTTACTTTATTGTCTACAAAGTAACCTCTAGAAGTTACTTTAAGATTGTAAAACGTTAAAAAAACGTTCACAAAGAGCAGACTGTTTTGAATAAGAAACCTATTTTGGATGGCTTCTTTCACATTAAAAAAAACACAAAAGGACAAGAGGTTTCTTGTCCTTTTTATGTGCTCAAAAATAGGATAACTGTCTACAATAAAAAGCTTTCAAAAAAAACAAGATTTCGGTTTTCAGAAACTAAAAAACATGGTAGAATAGAATGTATTGAAGTAAATAAAACTGGAGGATTAGTCATGATCGATGTTATTGACTTAAACAAAGTATTCGATAACGGCTTTGAAGCATTGAAGTCAGTAAATTTCTCAATTGAACAAGGAGATTTAGTATGTTTACTAGGTCCTAGTGGATGCGGGAAATCAACAATTTTAAATTTAATCGCGGGATTATTATCACCTACTGGGGGAGACATCCAATTTAAAGGAGCGTCAGTTGTTAAGACAGAACCAAAAGACCGTAATATTGGATTTGTATTCCAAAACTATGCGTTATATCCGCATATGACAGTGTTAGAGAACATCATGTTCCCACTAACGGTTGGTAAAAATAAAATTTCTAAAGAAGAAGCTCAAAAAATTGCAGAAGAATATATGCAATTAACGAACATTGAAGAGTTGGCAGGTAAAAAACCTGGTACTTTATCAGGGGGACAACAACAACGTGTGGCCATCACTCGTGCGCTTGTTCAAAAACCTGAAGTGCTCTTACTAGATGAGCCATTAAGTAACTTGGATGCTCGTTTACGTTTGAAAATCCGTGAAGAAATTCGTCGTCTTGTAAAAGAAGTAGGAATTACAACAATCTTCGTAACGCACGACCAAGAAGAAGCTTTATCTATCTCAGATAAAATTATTCTTTTAAACGAAGGGTACATTCAACAACATGATGACCCACAAAACTTATACCTAGAACCAAGTAACTTATTCGTTGCGAAATTCATCGGTAACCCAATCATTAATATTACAGAAGTGGAAATTAAAGACGGTGTGATTACTCACCCATCATTCAACTTACCAACTTCTGAATTATCTCAAGACCGCAAACGTCAAGAATTAGCAGATGGACATTACTATTTAGGAATGCGTCCAGAAGACGTAGTTCCAGCTGCTGAAGGAGAAGGTTTATTCTCTACAACAATCAGTGGAGTTGAGTTAATCGGACGTGAACGTATTCTTCACTTCCCATTAGGCGAACAATACTTGAAATCAATCGTAAGTGTGGAACATAAGATTGAAGAAGGAGACACACTTGCATTTAACATTTTAAAACACAAAATCTTCTTATTTGATAAAGATGGAGCGCGTGTTTACTAATGAGAAAATATAATCCAGAAAACCAACCTAAAGCTTGGTTCTTCCTTCTCCCATCTTTAGGAGTGATTCTCTTATTTAATATTTATCCATTACTTCGTTCGTTCTGGATGAGTTTCCAAAAGGGTTCACTATTAAAATTACAATATACAGGCTTGGACAATTACCAAAAAGTAATCTCAGACCCAGTTTTCCATAAAGCGCTTATGAACACTGCATTATATGCGTTCGCGGTTGTACCCGTTGCGCTACTTATTTCAGTGGTCGTTGCGTGGATTATTTTTGAGAAGATTAAACATAAGAGTTTCTTTGAAACTATCTTCTTCATGCCATATGTTACAAGTACAATCGCTATCGGGATTGTATTCCGTTACTTCTTCAATGGAGACTACGGGATTATCAATTTCTTCTTAGGCTTGATTGGTATTCCAGCTGTTAACTGGCTGGATAATGTAAATATGAGCATGCCAACATTAATTATTTTTGGGGTATGGACAAGTTTAGCGTTCAATATCATTATTTTGTTAGCAGGGTTAAGAAACATCGATTCAGAGCATTTCAAAATTGCAAAAATGTTTGGTGCAACAGATCGTGAAATTTTCTGGCGTATTACTTTCCCTCAATTAGTACCAACGATTGCCTTCTTATCAACAGTAAACTTAATTGGTGCATTCAAAGTGTATACTCAAGTTTATGCGTTGTTCGGAGGAAGTGCTGGTACAGCCAACTCAGCAACAACTGCTGTGTACTATATTTACGATAAATTCCATGTGGCAGGAAGACCAGGGGTTGCCATGGCAGCAACTGTAATCTTATTTGCAATCATTCTTTTTGCAACATTCCTCCAAAACAAATTCCTAAGAAAGGCGGAGGGATAAGATGAAAAAAGTATTTAATGGATTTTCGGTTGCGCTATTAATTTTCTTAGCGTTAATTACAGTATTCCCATTTATTTATATGATTATGACTGGGTTAATGACGTATGCAGAAGCAACAAGCATTCCGCCATCATTTATTCCTAGTTCATTCCAATTTAGTAACTACCTAGAAGTATTTAGCCGTGCGCCGTTCTTACGTTACTTTGGAAACACATTATTCGTGTCTCTATTTACAACAGTAGCTACGGTCATTACTTCGTTACTAGCAGCCTTTGCTGTAACAAGCTTACAGTTCAAAGGTAAAAACATTGTAATGATGATTTTAGTTTCTCTATTAATGGTTCCTTACGAATCAATCATCTTTACAAACTACCAAACAATCGCTCAATTAGGGTTATTAAACACTTATATTGCATTAATCATTCCGTTCTTAACAAGTATCTTCTATATTTACTACTTGAACGGTTACTTAAAAGGAATCCCAAGTACATTTTACAAGGCTGCTAAAATTGACGGTGCAAGTGATTTAGAATATATCCGTCGCATTTTAGTGCCAATGTGTAAACCAGCATTGGTAACAGTAGGGATTTTAACATTTATCCAAAGCTGGAATTCATTCCTATGGCCATTATTGGTTACAAATACGAAAGAATTCCGTCTATTGAACAATGGTCTTTCTGCCTTCACAACTGAAGCCGGAAGTGACGTTCATTTGCAAATGGCCGCTGCTACTTTAACGGTTATCCCAATTCTGTTAATTTACTTCGTATTCAGAAAAGAAATTATTAGAGGGGTAGCGAAGAATGGTATCAAAGGATAAAACAACGATTACCTTTCATAGCGGAATTTTAACCATTGGTGGGACTGTCATTGAAGTTGCTTATAAAGATAGTCATATCTTTTTCGACTTTGGAACAGAATTCCTCCCAAAATTAGAATTGACCGATGAATCGGTACAAACGCTCGTAAATCATAGAGTCATTCCACATTTAAAAAATGTTTATGATGCAAGAATTCCTTACAAATATGAAGGGGATGAAGATAAAGACTATGCCAATACGGCCGTCTTTATCTCACATGCGCATCTAGACCATACGAGAATGTTGAACTATTTAGACCCAAATATTCCTTTATATACATTGAAGGAAACAAAAATGATTGTGAACTCGCTCAATCGAAATGGAGTATTTTTGCTTCCATCACCATTTGAAGACGAGACATTTACAAGAGACATGATTGGCTTAGATGCTGGTGATGTGATTAAAGTGGGAGAAATCGAAGTAGAAATCGTTCGTGTCGATCACGATGCATACGGGGCTGCTGCTTTAATCATCAAAACACCAGGCCATCATATTACGTATACAGGTGATTTAAGACTTCACGGTCATAATGCCGAAGATACAATTGAGTTCTGTAAAAAAGCAAAACATACGGACATTTTAATGATGGAAGGTGTCTCTATCAGTTTTGGTGACCGTCCAGTAGAAGTGGAGGTTTTCAAACCAGAGACAGAAGAAGATGTGATTCGTCAAATTGCTTTTCTAGAGAAAGAAAATCCACATCGACAAATTACCTTTAATGGATATCCGGCAAATGTTCGTCGTTTTGAAAAAATCGTCGAGGGAACAAGCCGTACTGTTGTTCTTGAAGCAACAATGGCAGCACTTCTTAAAGAAGTCTTCCAAAAAGAAGCTCATTACTACTATCGTGAAGGGGAGCCTCGACTAGAAGAACTAGATCCAGCATTAGAAATTCCATACGAAACTTTATTAGAGGATACTTCGAAGTACCTATGGCAAGCAGTCGACCACTTCGAACGCTTGCAAGAGGGAAGCTTATACGTCCATAGTGATGCACAGCCTCTAGGAGACTTTGATCCAAACTATCAACCGTTTCTGGACTTATTGGCGGAAAAAAACATTGAGTTTGTTCGCCTTGCTTGCTCAGGTCACGCAAAACCGGAAGATTTAGACCGAATTATTGCGATGATTGAGCCTAAGTGTTTGATTCCAATCCATACGTTAAAACCAGAACTTCTGGAAAATCCGTATGGCAAAAGAATATTGCCGTATCGCGGCGAAAAAATTGTGTTGTAAAAACTATATAACAAAAGGAGAAGAAAAATGAAATTCAAATCTTTAGTAAAAGCGACACTAGCAACAGCATCAGTTGTAGCGTTAACAGCATGTGGAGCTAACTCATCAAACGGCTCACAACAAGCTGAAACTAAAAAAGATATCGTAACAGAGGTTAAATCAGAAACAACAATCACTTTCTGGCATGCCATGAACGGTCAGCTTGAAAAAGCTCTTCAAAAATTAACAGAAGACTTCATGAAAGCTAACCCAAATATTAAAGTAGAGTTACAAAACCAATCTACTTATAAAGATTTACAAGCTAAAATCAACTCAACTTTAACTTCACCAAAAGATTTACCAACAATCACTCAAGCATATCCTAACTGGTTATTCAATGCTGCGAGTCAAGATTCGTTAGTAGATTTCAAACCATATCTTGAAAACGAAACAATCGGATTCAAGAAAGGTGAAGAAATTCGTTCAGACTTAATGGAAGGTGCTCGAATCAACGGAGTACAATACGGTATCCCATTCAACAAATCTACAGAAGTATTATTCTACAATGCAGATTTATTAAAAGAATACGGTGTTAAAGTTCCAACTACTTTAGATGAATTAAAAGAAGCCGCTAAAACAATTTACGAAAAATCAAACCACGAAGTTGTGGGTGCTGGTTTCGACTCATTAAATAACTACTATGCAATTGGTATGAAGAACAAAGGCGTTGACTTCACTAAAGAATTAGACTTCACAAGTGATGCTTCAAAAGAAGTTGTTAAATACTATGCAGACGGAATTCGTGACGGATACTTCCGTACAGCTGGTTCAGATAAATACTTATCAGGACCATTCCAAAACAAAAAAGTAGCAATGTATGTTGGTTCAACAGCTGGTGAATCATTTGTAGCTAAAGGTGCTAAAGAAGCTGGATACGAATACGGCGTAGCTCCACGTCCTGATAAATTCAACCTACAACAAGGTACTGACATTTACATGTTCGAAGGTTCTACTACTGAAGAACAACGTACAGCAGCATTCTTATACTTGAAATTCTTATCTTCAGCTGAATCTCAATTATACTGGGCACAAAAAACAGGTTACATGCCAACAGTTGCTTCAGTGTTAGAAAAAGATGAATACAAGAAATCAGGTTCTAAAGTTCCTGCAATCTTAGCAGATGCTACTAAGAACTTATTCTCAATTCCTGTAGTTGAAAACTCAGATCCTGCATATGCTGAAGTTCGTACGATTTTAGAAAAAATCTTTGCAACTCAAAACGGCAATGTAGATCAATTAATTCAAGATTCTAAAGCGCAATTTGATGCTGCGTGGAATCAATAATCACTTATAAAGTTCATTCACAACACAATCACAATGAAAGCCTGGGGAATTTTCCTCAGGCTTTTTGTGTGGTAATAATTGGTGCGGGGGCGTATTGGCCCCTTTCGGGGGAGGCTTTTAGGTGTATGAAGTGCGCTGCTAATTGCTTTAGAACCAAGCGGTTTTCAATGTTGAAAGAGGATTAGTGAGCCACCGACTCGAGTCTATGGTCTCTCGTCTTTGAAGCCTCAAAGAGACACTAACGAATGAATTCGTAAGTGTCTCTAATTCGCATTCAATGGATGTTCTCACTAATCTTTCAACAAAACCGCTGTTTCTATCGCAATGGACGTTTTTGGTATACACCTAAAAGCCTCCTGAGGGGAATTCCACACAACAAAGCTGAGGAAAGTTGTGTGGCGTTCTTGAGATTGTGCTTCTCGTTCACGACGAACCGGTGCTGGGTGGGATGAGTGTCTTTTATGGAGAGTATGTTATAATGGGCCGATAGGAGAGGTGATTTGAATGCGGTATGTGCTTTTATTAAGAGGTATCAATGTCGGTGGGAAAAATAAAGTAGTAATGAGCGAGCTGAAGGAACTATTAAAGAGTGAAGGCTTCAGTGAGGTGGATTCGTACATTAATAGTGGGAATTTATTTTTTACAAGTAGAGAGAGTGTGGAGAAAATCGTTTCGAAAGTTGAAAAATTATTAGAAGAGAATTATGACTTCTCGATTCCTTTTGCGTTACTTTCAAAAGAAACTTATTTAGAAGAAATTGCAAATCTTCCAGAGTGGTGGAACGAAGACTTTGCTAGAAAAGATATTTTGTTTTATTCTCAGGGGACCAATTCGGATGAGGTCGTTGAATTTGCAAAAAACTCTGAGCTTTATAATGAAAAAGTGTATATCGGAAAGAATGCAGTCTTTTGGGCTAAGATGGATGAAGGGGAGTTTTTGAAGACGACTTATCATAAGAAGTTGTTGAAACAACCTTTTTATAAGACGATCACAATTCGAAACGGTAAGACGTTTGATAAAATTGCAGAACTACTGCAAAAAGAACAGTAATATTTATAGAAGTAAAATAGTTTGAAAACAGTAAGTCGATGATTTTACTGTTTTTTTATTTAAAATGAAAGAGAAATCAGTGTGTAAGCCAGATATGAAGTAGAAAGAAGTGCCTTTATGACAGGGCTTTTTTATGGTACAATAATCTGTGAATTTGTAGAAAGTAGAGGCGCATTATGGAAATAAAAATTATTGAAACAAGTGATATGCATGGGTATGTATTACCTACGAATTATACTGAAAGAAACTTGGATTTAGGGTTCAGTACCGCAAAGGCTGCGACGGTCATTCAACGATTAAAACAAGAAGCCAAAGGACCAGTAATCCAAATTGAAAATGGAGACTTTATTCAAGGGTCACCATTAAGCTACTATGTACGTAAAAATGATGCAAAGGTAGCTGCAGATTTAACTAAAGTATTAAATTACTTAGGTTATGATTTAGGAATTCTAGGGAACCACGAGTTTAACTATGGGTTAGATTACTTAAGAGAAGCGATTGCGTCTTATAACCACCCAATTCTTTGCGCGAACATTTTAACAAAAGACGGTAAGCCTGCCTTTGGGGAGCCATACAAGGTGTTTGAAAAAGAAGGTGTAAAAGTCGCTGTTCTAGGGATTACAACGCCCTATATTCCAAATTGGGAACAACCTGCAACGGTGAAAGATTTAGTATTCGTGAGTGCGTTAGAAACTGCGAAGAAATATGTTCCAGAAATGCGTAAAGTGGCGGACGTTGTTGTGGTAACTTACCACGGAGGGTTTGAATGCGACCTTTCATGTGGGGATCCAACAGAACTATTAACGGGAGAAAACGAAGGGTATGCGATTGCAACTCAAGTAGAAGGAATTGATGCCTTAGTGACAGGACATCAACACCGTGTGATTGCACAAAAAGTGAATGGGATTCCAGTGATTCAACCGGGATACCGCGGAGCATATGTGGGTGAAATCAGCCTAGAAGTAGAAAAAGTAGACGGGAAGTATACTGTTGTTTCAAGCGAAGCAAAACTTCACCCAACTGAAGAAGTTCCAGCAGATCCTAAAGTTGTAGAAATGTTTAGCGACTTACAAGCAGAAGTGGAAGATTGGCTAGACACAACTGTTGGAACAGTAGTCGGGGATATGACGATTAAAGATCCTCATGAAGCGCGTTTAAAAGAACATCCATATGTTGAGTTCATTAACAAAGTTCAAATGGATGCCAGTGGTGCGGATATTTCTGGAACCGCGTTATTTAATAACGATGGACGTGGGTTTAATCCTGAAATTCGCATGCGTGACGTGATTACAAATTACATTTATCCAAATACATTAGCGGTTCTAAAAGTGAGTGGGGCGGACTTGAAAGCGGCTCTTGAACGTGTAGCCACTTATTTCATTGTTGAAAATGGAAAAGCAGTCTTCAATCCTAAATATGTGGAGCCAAAACCTCAATTCTACAACTATGATATGTATGAAGGAATCGAGTACACATTAGACTTTACAAGACCATTTGGAGACCGTGTCACACGTTTAGACTATCATGGAAAACCAGTTCAACCGACTGATGAATTAGAAGTGGTGGCAAATCAATATCGTGCAGTTGGTGGCGGAAACTATAGTATGTTTAAGCCGGAGAAAATTGTGCGTGAGGTGCAGATTGACATGACGGAGCTCATTGCGGAATACTTGCGCAAACATCCAGTCATCGAAGCAACAGTCAACAACAACTTTAAGACTGTGGTGAAATAATATAGACACTTCAAACTCCTCAGAGTTTGTTATAGAAAGCATTATAGGATACCGGTTTGAGCCTTTCGTCTCAAACCTACCAAGCTTCAAACAGTCTCTACGAAATGAATTTCTAGAGACTGTAATTCACATTGGTTATCATCCCCTATAATGCTTCTATAACCTCTGAGGAGTTTTTCGTTTTATCAGCGTTTAAGTTGTTGTTTCGCTTTGATGAAGTGAGTGCAAGTATTCCTTTATTCGAAATGAGAAGCGTTAGTCTTTATAGCTGTACCGGATTGAGCTAAGGTCTCAATCCTATCGAGCCTCAAACGGATGGTAGGAAATGAATTTCCAACCATCCGTAATTCGCATCGATTACTGATCGCTATAATGGCTACTATGTTATCCGAAAATGCGTAGCTTTTTTTCTTTGCCTCTTAACATTGTTGTGTTGCTTCGATAAAGTGAGTGCAAGTATTCCTTCATTCGAGATGGAAGCACAAGCTAATATGGATAAATCCTGTTGAGTCTATTGTCTCAAACCTACCAAGCTTCAACCTTAGGAAGAACATAATTGAATGTCTGCTGAAACTTTAACGCAGTAGACAAATGAATTTCTCTTCACTGAAAAGCAGTTCAAAGAATTCTATTTGTCCTTGCGGAGCTAAGACCACGAAGAAACTAGTTTCTTCTGTCTTACTCCCAATTCACATTTGTTATGATTCCCTATAATGCTTTCTATAACCACTGAGGATTTTTTCGTGTTATTAGCGCTTAAATTGTTGTGTTGCTTCAATCAAGTTAGAACAAATATTCCTTTATTCGAAAGAGGGGAAAGCTAGTAGCGAAGGAATTCTAATCTTGGATATTGAACGTTGTTGATGGTTGGAGAAAACAGGAGGTCAAATTTTGGAAATGGAAAAGTGTTTATGATGATATATTGTGTTTTTTGTGAAGTGTGATATGATTAAAGCAACAAACTCAACAAGAGAGGAGTTCTGTATGATAGTGAAAAGATTTATTAAATTTAGTTTTTTGGGGGTATTACTAATGATTCTTTTTGGATGTAATGAAAGAAATAGTAGAGCATACTTGGAGGACAGAATAGGGAATCAAATCAGTCGAGTGTATCCAACCAAAAACTTAGAAGATTTATTTGAGCAATTTCCTAATGGGTTTACGATTTATCAAGGATATCTATTAGCAGATAAGATTATTAAAATTGAACTAGATGGAAATGAAAAAGGAAAACCTATTGAAGGAACAATAAAACAAATCAATAGAAAAAGTGGAGCTGAGGAAAAGAAAATCGCCGTTTCGTATGATAAAGGAAAGTTTTCATACGACAATGAAGAAGAGGCGAGAAAACTTTGGCCGTTAGAAAAGTTTTTATTTCAAGAAATGACATTGAATAAAGAGATTTTATCGAAATTTAAACTAAAGAGTACTTACTACAACCGTAATAATGGTGGTTTTGATTTAGAATATGTTGTTAAGAATGAAGAAATAAATGAGTTCCTCAAACTGGAAAATCAACCGCAAGTTACATTAGGTTTCCATGGAAGCAATGCGAATAGAGGTTATTACTATACGCTTTCGGTCGATGTAGATAGTGATTTTACATTTGCTGAACGAATTAGCGAGTAATGCAGGGGGTAAGTATATGGGTAAAATTCAAGAAACTGGAAGTTTGATACCTTCTTTAGATGGGTCTAATCTTTCATATGAATTTGAAAAAGAAAGGATTACTAACCCAAATGAAAAAGATATTTCTGCTGTAATTATGAGAATAGACTACAGAAAGAAAGTTCCTGATAATTTAGAATATCTTGATGATTTTTATGATAAGGAAACAGGGACAAGTGGAACGGCTTTTCGTGACAAAAATACTGGAAAGGTTATTGTCTCTTATACTGGTACAAATTTAGAGAGTAACCCTGTTGAAGACCTGAAAATTGATATATTTGGAGTTTTCTTTGGAGGAGATTTTCATTATCCACCTGCATTTGAGTTTTATGAAAAATTAGCCCAAAAATATGGTGCGGATAATTTAATTCCTGTAGGTCATTCACTTGGCGGTCATTTTGCGATGCGTGTAGCTCTCAGATATAATTCTAAGATGGCTATAGTATATAATTCTGCTCCTCTATATTTTAAAACAATTTTCAATAAAGTTTTAAATATGGTTCAGCCTAAAGTTAAAGATAACATTAAACAAATCCAACAGGATAAAATGAACTATACTGGAAGAATTATTCGTATTGTTACAGAGGATGATTGGCTTACGAATAAAAGTGAAGAGAACAATGGAATTTTTGTAGGGGAAAAGTATACGCTACCGGTTTCTAGTGGGCACGGACTAGACCCCATTGTAGAGAGTGCGGAACAAGTTGCAAAGATACTTCGTATTATTAATGCTGAAGAATTAATAATGTCTGCGGTTGAAACTGTAAAGATAGAGATGATTAGACTCAAAAGTACTAAACGTTCTTTTGGAAATTCTGCTTCTTTTGTTCATGGAGGAGTAACAGGCTCGCAGTTAATATATCTAGATGCAGCACAAGCGCAAATTCTTTCTAAAGGCTTAAGTGGTGTGTCCGAAGCGTCACTTGAATTAGTAAAGCAAATTAGTGAAGATGCAGAATATAAGGCGCATCAGGTGTATGATTCTCTATCTACGTCTGGTTTTGTATTCAGTTTAACTCCAGATGAATTATTATCTGCCTATGCCGAAGCTGGGGTACATTATGACTCAATAGTCGGAGAAGTGTCACGTCGTTGCAATGAAAAGCAAAGTGAAGCTCAAAAAATTACGAATCGATTTAATCAATTAAGAGCCAATCTTGATACGAGCATTCAAGAATTGATTAATAAAGATAAGGATTTAGAAGCAATGTTTACATTAAAAGGATAAGGACTTATGAACATTAGGGATGATTTAATCAAAAAATTAAAAGAATCGCATTTGCTCTTTGATGAAAAGAAAGAGGAGTATAATAACGAAAAAAAAAGAATGGAGAAGAAAATTGATGAATTATCTAATTTTGAGAGATTAATCTCTAGACAATTAGAAGAAAGGTACGATAGAGTGCTTTATGATTTAAAAGAAAACAGCATAAATAGTGATGAAGAAATAAATATGCTGAGGAGAATATTTAATTCTTATTATGAAGCCAATAAGTCACAATTTTTGATAAAAAAACAAGATATCGATAATAAGATAGAAACTTTACGAGTGGAATATAATAAATCTGTTAAAGAACAAGAGATGCAAATTGATGAATTGGAAGGTAAACTCCGCAAGTTAAATGAAAAGAGTGATTAGAGGGAAAAAATGATGGATAGAATTGTTGATGAGGCATGGAATGTAATTAGCCAAGTTTATAATCAATTTGTTGAGGGGATTCAGAACCCGAGTTTGATTATTAAGTCGTTTGACAGACAACTAGTGCGTAATATATATGCTCCAAAAAGACTAAAGGAAAGAGATAGTATCCTTTCAAAGTATGATAATAAAATTTCTCAAATTGGAGATTATGCTGCCCAAGAGATTAATAAGATTAACGCGGAAATCGATGAAGAAATTAAAGGGCAATTTTCAAAGGCTATTACTCAATCCATTGAGCACGAAAGCGAGAAATGGTTAAAATTATAGAGCGTCAATAAAATGATAATTGAAGTGTAAGAAAGGAATTAAGCGACTTTGCTTAATTCTTTTTCTTTACAATTTAAAGCTTTGTTATAGATAGGAATAGTATTTGTGAAATTGGAAATGAGATTTTGATAAGGGTGTATCGCTTCGTTTGTAAAGTATGATATGATTAAAAGAAATGGTCATGTAGAGAGGGTCGATTATGAAAGGGAAAAAGCTGTTTTATATTGCACTATTTTTTTCGTTAATTGTAATTCTGTATGGATGTAACGGGAGAAATAGTAGAGGCTATTTGGAAGACCGAATTGGAACTCAGATTAGTCGTGTTTATCCTACGAAAAACTTAGAAGATCTATTTGAGCAGTTTCCTAACGGTTTTACGATTTATCAATCTTATCAGCTGGAAGATAGGTTCATTGACATACAATTAGATGGTGTTGAGAAGGGGAAGTCTATAGAAGGAACGATAAAAGTCATTAATATTGATAGTGGAGCTGAGGAAAAGAAAATTGCAGTTACGTATGATAAAGGAAAGTATTCATACGACGATGAAGAAGAGGCAAGAAAACTTTGGCCGCAGGAAAAGTTTTTATTCCAGGAAATGACATTGAATAAAGAGATCTTATCGAAATTTAAATTAAAGGATACTTACTACAACCGTAATAGTGGTGGTTTTGACTTAGAATATACCGTTAAAAATGAACAAATAAACGAGTTTCTCGAATTGGAAAATCAACCTCAAGTTATATTAGGATTTCATGGAAGTAACGCCAATAGATATTATTACTACACGCTGTCAGTTGAGCTAGACAGAAATTTTAAATTTAGAGAACGAATTGAAGAGTAAGAAGGGAATTAAGCAACTTTGCTTAATTCTTTTTTTGTTGTAAAGTTTAGGATTTTATTAGGGAATGCGGTGATAGGGATTTGATATGGTATGATGAAGGCACTGAAATTGCAAAGTGAGGTTTTTGTTTTGAACTCAAAGAAATGTTTGTGGGTTGGCTTAATAGCAATTTTTATGACGATGTTATTCGGATGTATGGATCACACGAGTCGTGGGTATCTTGAAGAGCTCTCTGGGAAAGAGTTGAGCAGGGTTTATCCAACAGAAAATATTGAAGATTTATTCGAGCAGTTTCCGAATGGATTTACTGTGAGTCAGTCGCGTGTCGTAGGGGACTCAACGGTATTTGTTTATCTTAAGGCGAAGGAAAAAGGAAAACCTTTTGTCGGTACGATGAAGCAAATCAATTCTAAAACTAAGGAAGAGGAAATCAGTCAGACGTTCCAATATGTGGATGGCAAGTTTGTTTTTGAAAATGAGGAAGAAGCTAAAAAACTTTGGCCTCAAGGGAAGTTCTTATTTCAGGAATTGCAATTGAATCAAGAGATGTTACGAAAGGCAAAATTGCATTCGAATCATTATACGAATAGGGAAGAAAGTCCTACAGGAGATAACTCATTTTATCTAGAATATAATATTCAGCTTCCAGTGGTTAATCGAATTTTGGGGATAGACGAATCGCAACCGATAGATTTTTCTATTTTCGGGCACGATGAGTCCAAAGGTTTTTTATATGAAATTGGAGTGCACCAAGATAATATAACGACTTTATGGGAAATGATACGAGAAATTAGGTAAGAGAAATTCGATGGTTTTCTGAGAATTAGAAAGATGTTACAATAAAAGCGAGGTGAGTATATGCAAACAATTATGATTGTAGAAGATGAAAAAGTCATTCGTGATGCGGTGGTATCCGAGTTAGAAAAATGGAATTATGAAGTTGTCGCTGTAGAAGACTTTTCTCAGGTATATACTCAATTTTTATCCGTGAATCCGCAGTTGGTTATTCTCGATATTACATTGCCATTTTTTAATGGTTATTATTGGTGCCAAGAGATTCGTAAAGTGTCTCAAGTGCCCATCATGTTTTTATCCTCTCACGATCAACCGATGGACATTGTGATGTCGATTAATATGGGTGCAGATGACTATATGACAAAACCTTTTGAACCCAGTGTTCTTGTAGCAAAGATTCAAGGAATGATGCGTAGAAGTTATGAATTTGTACAGCAGAAAGACTGGATAGAGTATAAAGGTGCAACCCTTCAATTAGCAAGCACAAAAGTAAGTTTTAATGGAGAGGAAATGGATCTTTCGAAGAATGAATTAATTGTCCTAAGAGTCTTATTTGAAAAACAAGGGGATATCGCAACTAGAGAAGAGTTGATGAATCAACTGTGGAATAGTGATTTGTTTGTAGATGACAATACTCTCTCAGTGACAGTGGCGAGACTTCGTAAAAAGCTAGCTGAAATTGGTCTAGGGAATCTCATCACGACTAAAAAAGGAATTGGGTATGGAATGGCGGAAGAAATTCAATGATGACAAAAAAGGATTTTAGTATTCAATGGCTCAAGTCACACCATACTTTAATGATTTCATTTGGATGTATCGAAGTGTTTTCGATGGTATTTGCATTGGTGTTTAACTGGGGAAGTACAGGAGCTTTTTACTATTTATTTTTATTAGGATTGTTCCTATGCTTTATTTTGTTTATTTTGCTCTGGCATGACTGGAGAAAATATAAAAGCATGGTGAAAGCTTTGAATCAGCAAACCAGAGCCTTGGAAGAAGACTGTTCTCCTGTGATCCATCTTCTCTTTGAAAAGAATCAAGATTTAACGCAAGAGATGCAGCAGTTGAAGACAAAAATGCAACAAAGTAGAAAAGAAGATATAGATTATTACACGCTATGGGCGCATCAGATTAAAACGAGTATTGCTTCCAGTCAACTCTTAATTCGGAACCTTCCTCAAACTACGGAAAAGTCCATGTTGGAACAAGAGTTGGTGCGAATTACAACTTATACGGAATTGGCATTGCACTATGTACGGATGGAAACTTTCCATAGAGATTTGGATTTACAAAAGGTGAAACTGGATGACATACTCCATCCTGTCATCAAAAAATACGCTACATTCTTCATTCATAAGAAGTTGAAATTACAATATATCCCTATTGATGAAGTGGTCGTAACGGATAAGAAATGGCTTGGGGTTATTATGGAGCAAGTATTGTCCAATGCGGTTAAGTATACTCCGGATGGGGGAAGGATCGAGATTACTTTCGTTAAGGATATACTAACTATTAAAGATACTGGAATTGGAATCGCTTCTCATGATCAAGCTCGAATTTTCGAAAGAGGATTTAGTGGATTCAATGGAAGAGTAAATCATCAATCGACTGGGCTAGGGCTCTATTTGTCTAGTGAAATTGCAAAGAAATTAGGAGTCACTTTAAGTGTGGATTCTACTGTTGGAGAAGGAACCGCGATTCATATTCAGATTCCTAAAGAAGGCTTCCAAGTAAAAGATTAAAGAAGGGACGAGTTCCCTTCTTTTTATTTTGTTTTCTTTGTGCAATAGAAAATTTCATAAACATTAACGATGACACGCCCGGATATGTTATAATTAAAAAGGTTATTATATCTGAGAAAAGATAGGAGAATGACAATGACAGTAGATCAATTAGAATTAGTCGTCATTACAGGAATGAGCGGTGCAGGTAAAACCGTTGCTATGCAAAGTTTTGAAGATATGGGATATTTCTGTGTCGATAATATGCCGCCAAGTTTATTACCAAAATTCTGGGAATTAGTGAAAGAATCAGGAAAAATTACAAAGATTGCGCTCGTAATCGATTTACGTTCTCGTGCGTTCTTTGATGAAATCATGTCTGCAATCGGTGGACTAGATAATACTTCCTTTATTACCACAAAAATTTTATTTTTAGAAGCGAGTGATGATGCATTAGTCTCTCGTTATAAAGAAACTAGAAGAACTCACCCATTAGCTGGGGAAGGTCGTATTTATGATGGAATTATTGCGGAGCGTCGCTTACTACAAGATATTAAGACTCGCTCGCAAAAAGTCATTGATACAACGAATTTATCTCCTCGTCAGTTACGTGAAGAAATCATGCAAGCTTTCTCTAATGGACAAGAGGGCGTATTTACGATTCAAGTGATGTCCTTTGGATTTAAATATGGATTACCAATTGATGCGGATGTGGTGATGGATGTTCGTTTCTTACCAAACCCACACTATATTCCCGAGTTACGTCCTTTGACTGGATTAGATGAACCGGTTTATGACTATGTAATGAGTCAGCCAGAAGCGAAGACGTTCTATCATAAATTGATGGACTTACTGGACTTCTCAATTCCGGGTTACAAGAAAGAAGGAAAATCAAGCGTAACAATTGCGATTGGATGTACAGGTGGACAACACCGTTCGGTAGCTTTTGCTGAACGAATTGGCCGTGAATTATTATCCGACTCTTATAATGTGAAAATTTCTCATCGTGACAAAGATCGTCGTAAAGAAGGGAATGGACGCTCATGATGTTTGAGGTAACACCAAACCCTCCGAGGAAGAAAAAGGGTCCAAAAATTACCGTAATTGGAGGAGGAACGGGATTGCCTGTTCTCCTTAGAAACCTCCGAAAGCGTGATGCAGAAGTCACTGCAATCGTAACAGTTGCCGATGATGGTGGAAGTTCAGGAGTCATCAGGGACTACATGAACGTTGTCCCACCAGGAGATATTCGAAATTGTATGATTGCTCTTTCGCCAATGAATCCCTTACAAAAAGAAATCTTCCAATACCGTTTCAATTCTGATGATCAATTCTTTGCAGGGCATGCAATTGGGAACTTGATTATTGCGGCATTAACGGAAATGCGTGGAAATAACATTTTTGATGCCATTCGTTTATTGTCTCGAATGATGGCGGTCGAAGGACATGTTTATCCTGCGGCAGAAGAACCTTTATTACTTCGTGCGGAGTTTAAAGATGGCACGATTGTAGATGGGGAATCTAAATTAGTGAAATTACGCAAAGAAATTAAAAAAGTTTCGGTTCACTGTTATGATGAAAATCGCCAGTTAGACGAACACCGAACTCCAGAGGCGGCCAGAGAAGTGATTAATGCTATTATGGAAGCCGATATGGTCGTGTTAGGACCTGGAAGTTTATACACGAGTATTTTACCTAACCTCATGATTAGTGATATTGGTGAAGCAGTCTGCGAAACGAATGCAGAAGTAGTGTATATTTGTAACATCATGACCCAATTAGGGGAGACCGAGCAATTTACGGATGCCGATCATGTTCGAGTGTTACATGAACATTTAGGAACGAATTTTATTGATACGGTTCTAGTGAACACAGAGGAAGTTCCGGAAGAATATTTAAGCCAACAAAAGAATGAAGAATATCTTTATCAGGTAAAATATGACTTCCAAGGATTAAGAGACCAAGGATGTCGTGTTATTTCATCAGACTTTATTCGTCTTCGTGAAAATGGGGTATACCATGACGGAGAAAAAGTAATTGATGAATTATTCCGTCTCTTACAAAGTGCAAAAACTGAAAATAATTAAGGAGAAGGAGCCAAGGCTTGTCTTTTGGCTCCTTCGCTATGACAAAAAGAGAAAGGAGGAACAACCGAGTGTCCTTATTATCTTTTGCTGCAGAAACAAAACAAGAGTTAACACAGCTAGAAGTGCAATATGATTATTCCAAATACGAATTAGCAGCGCTTATTCGAATGAATGGTGCGGTTGGGATTTTAAATCGACAATTAATCTTAAATATTCAGACGGAAAATGCAGCCATTGCTAGACGTATTTATATTTTATTGAAGAAGTATTATCAAGTTGAGAGTGAACTCTTGGTTCGACGCAAAATGAAACTAAAGAAAAATAATGTTTATATTGTACGTCTGAAACATGGAACGGAAGAAATTTTAGAAGATTTGAATATCAAATCGAGCGGATTATTCAATATGCGTGTTCCAGAAAACATTAGAGATGATGAAGAAAAAATGCGTGCTTATCTTCGAGGCGCTTTTCTAGCAGGAGGCTCTATTAATGATCCAAAGACGAGCCGTTATCATCTAGAAATCTACTCTATTTATGAAGAACACAATGATGATATTTGCCAGATGATGAATGCTTTTGGATTGAATGCTAGAACGATTGAGCGTCGAAAAGGATATATCACTTATTTAAAAGAAGCAGAGAAAATTGCGGACTTTTTAGCGGTGATTCATGCATCAAACGCGATGCTTCATTTTGAAGATATTCGTATTATTCGAGATATGAGAAATACGGCCAACCGCCTAGTGAATTGCGAAAATGCAAATATCAATAAGGTAGTCAATGCCGCAACTCGTCAAATTGAAGAGATTCAATATATCGAAGATACGTTAGGGTTAGATTCCTTGCCTGATAAATTATCCGAAATTGCAAAAATCCGATTAGAAAATCCAGAAATCAGTTTGAAAGAATTAGGGGAGATGCTTCCTTCTGGGCCAATCTCAAAATCAGGAGTGAATCATAGACTTCGAAAAATCTCGGAATTTGCTCAAAACCTAAAAGAAGAAAAATCCAATTAAAACGAAGGAACGTAGCTTACTATAGAAAAAACTATAGGAGGTAGGTTCCATGAACTTAGTATCTTTAATTGGTCGTGTTGTCAAAGAGGTAGAAGTACAACAGCTTCAACCTTCAGGAAAGAGTGTGTTTAATAATACAATTGCGGTGCAAAATGTATATCGAAACAATGATGATTCTTATCATTCACACTTCATTCAAGTAGTCGCATGGGGCAAAATTGCAGAACGGATCGGCAAGTTTGTCAAAAAAGGGGACCGGATTGGTGTGGAAGGAAGACTGAATACGCGTCGCTATACGAACAAGAATCATCAAGAAGTCTACGTTACAGAAGTCGTTATTGAACAAGTTTATTTTTTAGAAAGAAAGCACGAAACAGAGGAGATAGAGTCTCCGTTTGAAGATCCACAAAGTCTTTTTGTGGAATAGCGTTAAGGAGAAAAATTCCTTCGCGTAATAGAATAGAATGAAGGAGTTTTTCAGTGATTATTTTAATAAATGGAGTAGCTATTGCAGTAGGGGCAATTGTGGGAGTATTTCTCAGAAATATTATCGCAGATCGTTTTTCCCAACATATTATGCAAGGTTTAGCTCTTTGTGTATTTTTAGTAGGAATTAAAGGAGCCATTCAAATTCCTAGTAGTATGATTATGATTTTATCGCTCGTTTGTGGAGCGCTCGTAGGTGAAGGCGTTCAAATGGAGGAACGGGTTCGCAAATTTGCGGATTGGCTTCAAGAGAAGACTTCAAAAGGAAAAGAGACAAATGTCAATTTAGGAGAAGGATTTGTCGCTGCGGTGATGATTTTCTGTGTAGGAGCCTTGGCTACAATGGGGTCGATTCAACTAGGTTTGACTGGAGAGCCGAGTTTGCTTCAGACTAAATCCATTTTAGATGGGATTACTTCGATATTTCTTGCTGCAACTGAAGGGATTGGCGTTGGCCTATCATCTGTAGCTGTTATTGCATATGAGTTAATTCTAGTAGGATTATCGCAATTCGTAGCACCTTATTTAAGTGAGACAGTCACAGTTTCTATGTCAGCAGTGGGGTCTTTACTGTTAGTGGGTTTAGCAATGAATCTTTTAGGGATTACAAAGATAAAAGTCCTTAATTTCTTGCCCGCTATTTTCATGCCTATTATAATCGTGCCCATTTTAACGATGTTTTAATGAAAAAAACTGAGTCGATTTTATCGACTCAGTTTTCTTTTTGATTAGTTATTTTCTGCTTCTAGTTTTTCAAAAGCATCGTTTAGGATGGATTTCAATGTTCTTGCAGATAAGTTCATTTTCTCTTGTTCAGAATCTGCTAGAGGGATTTCGATGATTTGACGAATCCCTTCACGACCGATAACGGCTGGAGCTCCGATATAAATATCATCTTGTCCATATTGACCTTCAAGATATACGGATAATGGGAAAATCGCTTGTTCATTATTTAAGATGGCTTTTGTAATACGTGCTAGAGTAGCACCGATACCGTAGTAAGTCGCACCTTTTTTAGCGATAATTTCGTAAGCTGCATCACGCACTTGGAAGAATACTTCGACTAATTTTTCTTCATCTACATGTGGATTTTGACGAACCCATTCATAGATTTGTAAACCACCGACGTTTGTATGAGACCAAACTGGGAATTCAGTATCCCCGTGTTCACCCATGATATATCCGTGAACATTACGAGCGTCAACACCCACTAATTCAGCGATTGTTTGACGGAAACGAGCACTATCTAAAGAAGTACCAGAACCGATAACGCGTTCTTTTGGAAGGCCAGAGAATTTCCAAGTTGCATAAGTTAAGATATCCACAGGGTTTGAAGCCATTAGGAAGATTCCATCAAATCCACTAGCCATAATAGAATCTACAATGTTTTTCAAAATTTTTAAGTTTTTAGAGACTAAATCCAAGCGAGTTTCACCTGGTTTTTGAGCTGCTCCAGCAGTAATACATACAATATCTGCATCGTGGCAGTCTTCGTATGTCGCTGCGTAAATCTTTTTAGGGGCATTGAAAGCTAAGGCATGTGATAAGTCTAACGCATCGCCTTCTGTTTTTTCGAAATTGATATCAATGATTCCAAGTTCTTCCGCAATCCCCTGTAATACAAGAGCGTAAGCGTAACTAGAACCAACGGCACCGTCACCGACTAAAATTACTTTATTACCATGTTTTTGAGATTTTTCCATGTTCATACCTCCTAAAAAATTAGTAATGGAATATCTATAAATAAGTATAGCACGATTTCCTGAAAATTGATTTTCATAAGGCCTTTATTATGACAAATAATACATAAAAAACACAATTTCGTGAAAAAGTGAATTAATAACGGGAAGTTGTGGGGGTATGGTATAATAGCAAAATAGAAGAAAAAAGAATAGGTGAAAGTATGAAATTAGTCGTTGGTCTAGGGAATCCTGGAGCAAAGTATAAAGGGACCAGACATAATGTCGGATTCATGACAATGGACGAAGTGGCCTATCAAGAAAAGTTTGATTTTGATAAAGCACTTTTCGATGCAGTATTTGCACAGGTGCAAATGGGCGGAGAAAAAGTCATCTTCATGAAGCCGTTGACGTTTATGAATTTATCAGGGGAAGCGATTCGACCATTGATGAATTATTTTAAAATAGGAATTGAAGATCTTTTAGTCGTGTATGATGATATGGATTTACCAGTCGGGAAAATTCGCCTTCGTCAAAAAGGTAGCGCTGGTGGCCATAATGGGATGAAGAGTATTATTTCCTGCCTCGGGACAAGTGAGTTTAACAGAATTAAGGTTGGGGTAGGTCGTCCTAAAGAGGGACGTACTGTTGTAGGACATGTGCTCAATCGTTTTGAAAAAGAGGAAGAAGAGGACATTATTTTTGCAGTGCAAAAGAGTGTCGATGCGATTCGTTCGTGGATTGATACGGATGATTTTGTTAAAACCATGAATCAATTTAATTAAAATATAGAAGAAGAGATGCTGCGAAGTTTTTCGCGGTCTCTTTTTGTCGTTAGAAAAAGGAGAAAGTTATGCAATTATTGCACCAAACGATCAGTAAACTGAAAGGATTTAAAGAGTGGTTTGATACCCTTAGTCTCCATGAGAGTCAACTTGTGCTAGGGCTTAGTGGATCGGTGAAGCACTTGGCCGAGTCGTGCGCATTTGAAAAATTAGATAAGCAATTAGTGATTGTGACGCCAACGCTCTTACAAGCTACACAGACTTATGAAGAATTGTCGGAGTGGTATGATGAGGATATTGTTCATCTCTTTCCAGTAGAGGAGTCACTTGCCGCAGATTTCTCAGTGGTGTCGCCAGATGTGGTGAGCCAACGCATTCGCACGCTTGATTTTCTAAGCCGTGGACAAAAAGGAATTGTCATTGTGCCACTGTCTGGTATTCAAAAGCTCTTAGTTCCAGTGGATGTCTGGAAAAAGAGTTCTATTGAACTTGCGATGGGGTCTGAAATCGAATCGATGGATGCCTTTGTAGAGCAATTAGTGGAATTAGGATATCGTCGTGAAAATATGGTCGCGACTCCTGGTGAATTTGCGCTTCGTGGAAGTATCGTCGATATTTATCCACTCGATCAAGAGTACCCACTACGTCTTGATTTCTTTGACACAGAAGTGGATTCGATTCGTGCGTTTAACGCGGAGACACAACGCTCGATGGATGTGATTGAAGAAGTGCGCATCTTACCCGCCACAGACTTACCACTCCAAAAGGAAGCCGTCTGGAAGGCGCAAGCGAAAATTCACACGCTCTATGAAAAGGACGTGAAGGCTTCCCAAAGCCCAGAGCGCAGGGATCAAGTGTCGAGTATTCAACAAGCCATCGATGCACAATTAGAAAATGGAGAAATCCCTTCAAACTTAACGTACTTCTTGGAATGTATTTATCCAGAAAAGACTAGTTTATTAGATTATGTTTCTAAAGATGCGTACCTCATTATTGATGACTATGCTCGTTTTATCGAGAAGAGTAAGTCGTTAGAAGAAGAGGCCGGCTATTGGAAGACGCACCATATCGAAACAGGTGCGATTGCGTCTGGATTGTCTCTTGTTCAAGATGGACGAAAAGTATTAAAGGAGAGTCCTCTTAAGAGAACGTATTTAGCCATTTTCCAAAAAGGGCTTGGAAGACTCGCGCTCGATGCGATTCATCCGATTACGACACGTACCATGACACAGTTCTTCTCGCAAATGCCGATGGTTAAAGTCGAAGCAGACCGCTGGAAGAAACAAGGTGCGACAGTCATCATTTTAGTTGATGATGCCAAACGTGCACAAAAAGTAGAACAAACCTTTGCGGATTTTGAAATCAAGAGTGTGATTTCAAACGGGACTGTACTGGAAGGGCAACTTCAAATCATGGTCGGCAAGATGCACAATGGGTTTGAACTACCAGAAGATAAATTTGCTATCTTAACGGAACGCGAATTATTTAATAAATTGACGAAACGTGCTCCGAGAAATCAAAAAATCTCGAACGCGGAACGTTTGAAGAGCTACACCGAACTAGCCGTTGGAGACTACGTGGTTCATGTGAATCACGGGGTCGGTGTGTACCAAGGAATGGAGACGCTAGAAATAGGCGGTATCCACCAAGACTACATGTCGATTCACTATCAAGATGGCGGGAATTTATTTGTTCCAGTTTCTCAAATTAAGCTCGTTCAAAAATACGTATCGTCCGATGCCAAAGTACCAAAACTCAATAAATTAGGCGGTACGGAATGGGCGAAGACGAAACGTAAAGTGACGGCTAAGATTGAAGATATCGCCGATGAACTCATCGAATTATACGCTAAACGCGACGCCGAAAAAGGTTATGCGTTTAGCCGCGATACAGTCGAGCAACAAGAATTCGAACAAGCCTTCCCATACACGGAGACGCAAGATCAACTTAGAAGTGTGGCAGAAATTAAGGAAGATATGCAAAAGGACAAACCGATGGACCGTCTACTTGTCGGCGACGTTGGATACGGGAAGACGGAAGTAGCCATGCGTGCGGTCTTCAAGGCGGTCATGGATGGAAAACAAGCGGCTGTCTTAGTACCAACCACAATTCTTGCCGAGCAACATTACGAGAATTTTGTACAACGCTTCTCGGATTATCCATTTACCATCGGATTATTAAGTCGTTTCCGTAGTAAAAAAGAACAAGAAGAAACGATTGAAAAACTTCGAAAAGGATCAGTGGATATCGTGATTGGGACTCATCGTCTTCTTTCAAAAGACGTGCAGTTTCTCGACTTAGGGCTCCTCATTGTCGACGAAGAACAACGCTTTGGAGTGAAGCATAAGGAACGTTTGAAACAATTAAAATCGCAAGTGGACGTATTGACGCTAACAGCAACGCCAATTCCACGCACACTCCATATGTCTATGCTTGGGGTGCGTGATTTATCCGTCATCGAAACGCCACCAGCAAACCGATATCCAGTCCAAACTTTTGTGATGGAACAAAACCCAATGACGATTCGAGACGGAATCGAACGCGAGATGGCTCGTGGCGGACAAGTCTTCTATTTATACAATCGTGTCGAAACGATTGAGAAGAAGGCGGACGAACTTAGAGCGCTCGTCCCAGGATGTCGTGTTGGTGTGATTCATGGTCAAATGAGTGAGACGACGCTAGAAAATATTCTCTTCCAATTTATTGAAGGAGAATACGATGTGTTAGTGACGACCACGATTATTGAAACCGGGGTCGATATTCCAAACGTAAACACGCTTTTTATTGAAAATGCAGACTATATGGGACTTTCGCAGTTGTATCAATTACGCGGTCGTGTCGGTCGTACAAATCGTATTGCCTATGCGTACCTTATGTATCAACCAGATAAAGTCTTAACCGAAGTCAGCGAGAAGCGTCTTCAAGCAATGCGCGACTTTACAGAACTTGGCTCTGGGTTCAAGATTGCCATGCGTGACTTATCGATTCGTGGAGCAGGGAATTTACTTGGGAAACAACAACATGGATTTATCGATTCGGTCGGATTCGACTTATATTCTCAATTATTAAGCGAAGCCGTGTTGAAGAAACAAGGAAAAGAAGTGAAGTCTGACGAAGAAACCGTCGAAATCGACTTACAGATTGATGCGTATATTCCGTCTAGCTACATTCAAGACGAACGTCAAAAGATCGAGATGTATAAACGTATTCGCTCGATTGACAGCGTGGAAGCTTATGAAGAGTTGCTCGATGACTTTATCGACCGCTTCGGCGACTTCCCAGATGAAGTGAGCGCATTAGCAGAAGTTGGATTGATTAAGCATTATGCTAACGAGATTGACGTCGTGTCGATTAAACGTAAAGACAATTCGGTGACGATTACGATTGACACGCCTTCTGCCACTCGCCTGCAAGGAGTGCCTGTCTTTGAGGCACTTGGTCCTGTGAAATTACCGGCGCAAGTGGCCAACAAGGGCGAAAGTCTTCAGATTTTATTAAATATCACGCAAAAACCTGTTGACTTATGGCTTGAGCAAGTTAAACTGTTTGTAAAAACATGCGGGGAAATTTTAGCCCGCGATGAGGAAAAACATGAAGAAGATAAATAGTAAAGGGATGATGCAAGGGGCGATTGCGCTCTCGATTGCTGCGTTTATCGCTAAGATTTTAAGCGCGGTGTACCGAGTTCCTTTCCAAAACATGGTCGGAAACACTGGTTTTTATGTATACCAGCAGGTGTATCCTATCTATGGAATCGGCATGACCTTTGCATTGACGGGATTCCCGGTATTCGTGTCCAATGTGGTCGCGGAATACTTGGAGTCGACACATTTAAAGAAATTATTGAAGCAGCTATTCGTGATTGCTAGCCTCATAGGAGTGGGGATTTTTGCCTTCCTTTATGTAGGTGCGGGAATGATTGCTCATTGGATGGGAGATGTTGAGCTCTTACCAGTCGTTCAAAGCGTCTCTTGGATGTTTCTTTTGATGCCGTTCCTAGTCATCACCAGAGGGTATTTCCAAGGGAGCTTTCGGATGATGCCGACCGCCATCTCGCAAGTGGTGGAACAGGTTGTTCGTGTTGCGGTAATTCTGTTCGTGGCGAGTCTATTTGGTAGCGCCATTTCAGACTATTACACGATGGGGACATGGGCGATGTCGAGTGCGACGATTGCGGCAGTCTTTGCGATTCTTGTGATGCTGTATTATGCATATCTAGAAACGAAAGATCCGCTTGACGGTTTGACGATTTCACCTGTAGAAATGGAAGTTCCAACTTTTGGGCATCTCTTTAAACGCTTTGCCTTTGAAGGAGGAACCATCTGCCTACTTAGTTCGATTTTAGTCTTGTTCCAATTGGTGGATTCGTTCTCTGTGTATAATGTGTTAACAGACAAAGGAATTCTTCCAGAAGTGGCAAAAGACCTTAAAGGGATTTACGACCGTGGTCAGCCGCTCGTGCAATTAGGAATGGTGGTCGGAGTTGGATTTTCATCCAGCTATATGCCGATGTTATCGCGCGCCTTTAAAAAAGGTCATGACTTAGAATTTAAGAGACTATCCGCGTCGCTTCTTCGAATGACGATGACGTTCTCGGTAGTCGCAACGATGGGGATGATCGCGATCTTGCCATGGTTAAATACCGCACTCTTTGGAGATGCGAATGGACAGGCAGTACTGCTTGTTTATATCACAAGTATTTTCTTTGCATCTGTCATTATGTCGCTGCACGGCATTTTCCAAAGTCAACATCAATATCCAAAAACGCTCCTGGCACTGACAGCAGGGCTCGTAGTGAAGGCGAGTACGAATTATTTATTCGTAGCGATGTTTGGAACGCTTGGGGCGAGCCTGGCGACAGCTTTGGGCCTTTGCGTGATGATGGGTGTCATGATGGCTTTTGCAAAAGACATTATGACAAGTGTCTTACGTGACGGGAACTTTATGCAGCTACTTGCAGGCATCGCGCTTGGCATGACAGTCATTGTTTCGGTATTATCATACGGAGCATGGCATTTTGCAGGGTTGCAAGATTCAAGAACGATGGCCTTTGTCTTTTCAATCGTCTTTTCCTTTATAGGAGTTGTGATTTTCCTGGCAGGTACGATGAAATGGAATTTATTCACCAAACGTGAATGGGTACTGATTCCAAAAGGAAAGACTTTATTACGTAAATTTAGTAGAAAAGAGGAGAACGATGAGACTCGATAAGTTTTTAAAAGTATCCCGATTAATCAAACGCCGAACTGTGGCTAAAGAAGTTGCTGACAAGGGACGTGTGTTTATTAATGATAAAGTGGCGAAATCTTCAACAGACGTCAAAGTCGGAGATAAAATCGCGATTCAATTCGGGAACAAACATGTCTTAGTACAAGTCGAAGCGTTGATGGATTCAACGAGAAAAGAAGACGCTAAGGAAATGTTTACGATTTTAGAAGAAAAGTTCATTAAAGAAGAAAACACAGATTTATAAAATGAATCTAAAACTAGGTTCTCTCGTTTGAGGGAGCCTAGTTTTTTGTTCGAAAAATGTATGCGTTTTCTGTTGACTTCTATTGCAGAAAGGGGTATGATATGTAGTACTTTTTAAAATGATTAAAGGAGGAATAACCGTGGATTTACATGCCATTAATATATTGCAACCATTCAATGGATGGATGGAATTGCGTCATTTTTTGGCTATTTTAATATCATGCGCATGTGGACTAGCAATTGGTTATGAGCGTACCTCCAGAAATAAACAAGCGGGTGTAAAAACACACATGATTGTGGCGTTGACTTCTTGTTTAATGATGATTATTTCTAAAGAAGCTTTTTTGGATACACCACACTTTGATACGGCACGTGTAGCTGCGCAAGTGGTCAGCGGAATCAGCTTTATCGGCGGGGGAATCATTTTCATGCGTGATAAACGCGTAAGTGGTCTAACTACTGCCTCTGGAATCTGGGCGACTTCAGGAATTGGGCTTGCAATCGGTGGAGGATTTTGGTTCTTTGGAGCTGTATGTTCAGCAGTTATCGTCATCGTACAAAAACTTGCTTATGAACCTTTATTACAAAGAAAAAGCCGTCAAGTAAATATTTATTGTGAAATTCCAAACCCAACGATTGTACAGTCTATTTATAATTACTGTCATTTTGGGGATTATCAATCTATCCAAGTCGAAGCTAGAGAATTAGACGACGAAAAATATGAGCTGGTAATTCGTATCCAAAATGATGAAGAGATTGTCATTGAAAACTTAAAAAATTACATTCGTGAAACGGAAAATCAAGTCGTAATTAAGCGTGTTAAATTACGGACTGAAGATGTAAATTAAATTTTTTGATACCGCAGAGAGCTTCTCCGCGGTATTTATTTTTAAAGAAATCGTTTTAAAAAATTTTAGAAGGAAAGGCCATCCTTAAAAAATAGGGAGAATCATAAAAAAATAAAAAAATTCTTAGTGTAATCATAGACGATAAGGCTCATTCTTGTTATACTCATTGTGTATAAGTTAAAAAGGAGACAATTAAGGTGAAGCAACAAAATCAATCGACAAATTCGAATATCGTTTCTATCAACCAAAAAAGAAAACAAAAAACTTCTTCGCCAGTTTGGAAAAGCCATTCACTAGTGACCAAGCTGATTGTGATTGCATTAATTGCCATATCCGGAGTGATGATTGTCGGAATTGGGAATCAATTACAACAAGCGAATCAGTTAGATCAAAAGATTGAAAAGGCAAAAGCTGAAAAAGAATTCGCTGAAAAACAAAAAGAATCTTTAACGCAGCAAGTTGAACTTCTTCAAAGCGATGAATACATTGCGAAGTTAGCGCGTAGTGAATACTATTTAAGCAAAAATGGTGAAATTATTTTTAGTACGCCTAACGACACTGCTGAAAATAAAGCGCAACAAGTCAAAGAAGAAGTGGAACAAGGGGAAACTGTTGTTAAAGTAACCACACAAAACCGATAAGGCAATGAACCCTTTTTATACGTGAGCGTGTATAAAAAGGACAAAAATGAAGGAGGAACGCTTTTTATATGTCAATCGAAGTAGGAAACGTAATCCCAGGGAAAGTTACTGGAATTACAAATTTTGGAGTTTTTGTCGATTTAGGAGATCGTAAGACAGGTCTTGTTCACATCAGTGAGGTTTCAGATTCGTATATCCAAGATATCAAAGAAGTTTTGAAAGTTGGAGACGAAGTTAAAGTGAAAGTCATGACAATTGCTGACGATGGCAAAATTAGTTTATCGATTCGTCGTGCCGTTGATAAACCAAAGGAAGATACTGAAGACAAATCTAAAAACAAAAAAACTTTCACACCACGTAATCAAGATTCACAAGATTTCAAGAAAAATCGCTTTGCTGGGAAATCAGCTTCTCCATATGAAAAGAAATCTCCTTCGCAATCAAAAGCAACTGATTTTGATTCATTAATGAGTTCCTTCTTGAAAGACTCTGAAGATCGTTTAACTTCATTGAAACGTAACACTGAAGGGAAACGTGGAGGCCGTGGCGGTCGCCGTTCATAATGACTATTCTAATCTCTTCTAGTGCATGCTAGGGGAGATTTTTTTGACAGAAAGGAGAGACCTATGCAACATCAACTAGCTAGCTTTTTTAGAAAAAGAGTACCTGAGTATACTCATCAAAAATATGTTCTCGCTGTATCTGGTGGAGTCGATTCGATGGTCTTATTGAATGCTATGGCTCTCTTGTTTGAAGACGATGCGAAAAACCATATTGTAGTTGCGCATGTCAATTATGGACTTCGAGCACAATCGATGGATGAAGAACAATTAGTCCGTCGCTTTTGTAAATCGCGTCAAATTCCATTTGAAATAAAAAATTGGAAGGAAACGAAGGAAGAAAAAGCTTCAGAAAGTGTCTTAAGAAATTTTCGTTATGAATTTTTTGAGGAAGTATTAAAGAAACATCAAGCCCATTATTTAGTATTAGCACATCACCAAGATGATCAACTCGAAACCATTTTAATGAAGTGGTCTAGAGGCAGTACATTGGAAGGATTGTCTGGGATGAAGGAAATTCGTCAGGTGAAAGGGATGACGATTTTACGCCCGTTCTTATCACTGGATAAAAAAGAGTTATACAAAGAAGCCCGAACACATCAAGTTCCTTATTTAGAAGACGAATCGAATGAGTCGGATAATTATACAAGAAATAGATATCGTCATCATGTGGTTCCTTTCCTAAAGGAGGAAAATCCAAATGCCGGAAGTCACTTCCAAAAGAGTGCACAGATGATTGCGGATGCCGTGGCCTGCTTAATGCCAATTTTAGAGGAAAAACAGGAGCTGTTATTCCAAAAAGGAAAGAAAAAAGTTGCATTCCACCGCGAAGCATTCCTGAAAGAACCTGTAGAGATGCAACGATTACTCTTACAACAAGTACTCATCCAAATGGATACAACGATTTCAGTTGCCCAGATGGAACAAATCTTAGAAAAAATAGGTTCGAAGAAAGCGCAGCTCACTCTAGATTTGTCAAATGGATGGAAGTTTAAGAAGCGTTATGAAGAATGTTCATTTGAAAAAGGAAGAACGAGAGTTGTTCCGAATATTGAGTACATACTCTCCAAGCCAGAGGATACATTAATTCGACCAAATGAAGATGAGCAAATTTTGCTCACAACAGGAAAGACGTCTTCAGAATTTGCTTTTCCAGTGAATAAAGAGGATTTTCCACTAACCATTCGTCATGCAAAAGCCGGAGATAAAATTGCACTGAATGCGGAAGGAACGAAACATCAAAAAATTTCCAGATGGTTTATCAATTCGAAGATTCCTCTTGAAGAACGAAAACAAATTTGGGTTGTGGAGGATGCAGGAAAAAAAATTCGTGCAATTTTAGGTTATCGCTATGCTCATCCGTTGTCCTTTGAGGAGGAAACTGGTAAAATGATTTTATCTTACGAAAACAAAACGAGGTGCACACATGTTAAAAGATGATATGTCAGAAATTTTAGTATCAGAAGAACAATTACAAGAAACAATCAAGAAATTAGGTGCTACGTTAGCGGAAGATTACCGTGGGAAAGATCCGTTAGTCATTTGTATTCTTAAGGGTGCTATTTTCTTTATGGCAGATTTAGTTCGTGCGATGGACTGTAACTTAGAAATTGATTTCATGGATGTATCTAGTTATGGAAATGAATTTGAGTCAAGTGGTGAGGTTCGTATTTTAAAAGACCTAAGTCAAAGCGTTAAAGATCGCCATGTGATTATCGTAGAAGATATTATCGATACTGGACGTACTTTAAAACACGTAGTTGAATTATTAAAACACCGTCAAGCGGCAAGTGTAAAAGTAGTGACTTTATTAGATAAACCAGAACGTCGTGAAGAAGCCATCGAAGCAGATTATGTTGGAATTGAAGTTCCAAATAAATTTGTTGTAGGTTATGGATTGGACTTCAAACAATTTTATCGTAATCTCCCTTGCATCGGCGTATTGAAACCAGAATTCTACGAAAATTAAGAATGAGTTAAACTATTCGTCAATAAAAGTCAAATATGTTATGATGGAGCGGTAGTTAAGAATACTATCGTTCTTCTTTTTTAAGAAGATGAGGAGGTCCAATGAATACAAATAATAATCGATCAATTTTTAGATCAAGTTTACTATATATACTTATTTTCGGAGCGATTGTCATTTTTGTAGGAATGTTCAATGGTAATTCGAAAGGCACTGTAGCAGATATTTCTTATACAGAATTTATGCAAAGTTTGAAAAAAGGCGAAATTAAAGAATTAAAAATGCAATATTCAAACTCTGTTTATACGATTACTGGGGAATATACAGATCCTAAGGAACAAACTACAGAGGAAGCTAAAAATCAAAATGGATTATCGATTTTTGATAATCGCTCTACAAAGAGTACACAATTCAAAACAACAGTATTGCCAAATGACTCTACTGTAAAAGAAATTAATGAAGCCGCTCAAGCAAAAAATACAAAAGTTGAATCTTTACCAGAAAGTTCTACAGGAGTATGGATTGCGGCTCTTATCCAAGTGGTTATTCCACTGGGGATTTTAGGATTCTTGCTTTATAGCATGTTTATGAGTCAAGGTGGCCAAGGTGGACGTAACAATCCGATGAACTTTGGTAAGAGCCGTGCAACCAATCAGAAGAAACAAAACGTAAAAGTACGGTTCTCTGATGTAGCCGGTGCTGAAGAAGAAAAACAAGAGCTTGTGGAAGTAGTGGAATTCTTAAAAGACCCACGTAAATTTACAGCGCTTGGTGCTCGTATTCCTGCCGGGGTACTTCTTGAGGGCCCTCCAGGAACAGGGAAAACCCTTCTTGCAAAAGCCGTTGCCGGTGAAGCAAACGTACCTTTCTTCTCGATTTCAGGTTCTGAATTCGTAGAAATGTTCGTAGGGGTTGGGGCAAGCCGTGTGCGTGATTTATTCGAAAACGCGAAGAAAAATGCTCCAGCAATTATCTTTATCGATGAAATCGATGCCGTTGGTCGTCAACGTGGTGCCGGAATGGGTGGCGGACACGACGAACGTGAACAAACATTAAACCAATTACTAGTTGAAATGGACGGGTTCGAAGGAACAGAGGGAATCATCGTGATTGCCGCAACAAACCGTTCAGACGTATTAGACCCAGCCTTACTTCGTCCAGGACGTTTTGACCGTCAAATCTTAGTAGGTCGTCCAGATGTGAAAGGCCGTGAAGCGATTCTGAAAGTACATGCACGCAATAAGAAACTTGCAAAAGACGTGGACTTAAAAGTAATTGCGCAACAAACTCCAGGATTCTCTGGTGCTGAACTTGAAAACTTATTAAACGAAGCAGCTTTAGTAGCCGCTCGTCGTGATAAAACAGCCATTGACGCATTAGACGTGGATGAAGCACATGATCGTGTAATTGCTGGTCCAGCGAAGAAAGATCGTGCTATCAGTAAGAAAGAACGCGAAATGGTGGCTTACCACGAGGCAGGTCATACAATTGTTGGTATGGTCTTAAGCGATGCACGTGTGGTTCATAAAGTAACGATTGTCCCTCGTGGACGCGCTGGCGGGTATGCGATTATGCTTCCAAAAGAAGATCGTTTCTTAATGACAAAAGAAGAATTATTCGAACAAGTAGTTGGACTTCTTGGTGGTCGTGCTGCTGAAGAATTTATCTTTGGCGTGAAGACTACAGGAGCAAGTAACGACTTTGAACAAGCAACAGCTATCGTTCGTAGCATGATTACAGAGTACGGAATGGTGGACGAATTAGGAACGGTTCAATACGAAGGAAATCATCAAGTATTTATCGGACGTGACTATGGTCAAACAAAAGCTTACTCAGATCAAGTGGCCTTTGAAATCGACAATGCAGTACGTCGTATTATGAAAGAAGCTCATGAAAAAGCTCTTCAAATTCTTGAAGAACATAAAGAACAATTAGAATTAATTGCTCAAAAACTTCTAGAATTAGAAACATTAGATGAACGTACCATCAAATCACTTTTTGAAACAGGTGAAATGCCAGCTACAATCGTGGAAGATGAATATCCAAGCGAATCAGAAGCGGCAAGTTTTGAAGAAACAAAAAAAGCCTTAGCAAAACGTGATGCAGAACAAGCAGAAGGTAAAGAGATTCCTGAAGAGGACGAGGAAGTGGAAGTTGCAGATGTAACTGAAGCTCCAAGCGAACTTGAGGATGAAAACAAAGAAGAATAATAGAAAGAAAAAGAGAGCTGAGGCTGTTGTCACAGCTCTTTTCTTTTAAAAAAGGAGAAACAAATGGCAGATTCATTATTAAAAGTATTAGCATTCAATGATGAGGTTAAAGCCGTTGCTATGGTGGCAACAGATGCTATCGCCCAAGCCCAACGCAGACACGATACTTGGAGTTCTGCAACAGCAGCGCTTGGACGTACCATCATCGGAACACAATTATTAGCAAGCAGTTTAAAAGGGGACGAACGCATCACGGTTCAAGTGAATGGTGATGGCCCTGGCGGGAAAATCATGGCCGATGCGAATGGCCGCGGGGAAATGCGTGGTTATATCACGAATCCTCATGTCAGCCTCGAGTTAAACGACAAAGGAAAATTAGATGTCCGTGGGGTTGTTGGAACAAATGGAACGATTACCGTCCTCAAAGACTTAAATATGAGAGAACCGTTCTCTGGTCAAGTGCCCATCGTGGACGGGGAACTCGGAATGGACTTTACGTATTACTTAGCAGTTTCAGAACAAATTAACGGAGCTGTTGGAGTATCGGTTCTTGTCAATCCAGATGAAACGGTTCGTGCAGCAGGTGGCTTTATGATTCAATTATTACCAGGGGCTAGCGAAGCGACAATTTCAGAAATCGAACGTCGTATTAACGAGATTCCAATGGTTTCAAAATTGATTGACCAACAAGAACAACCGCGCGATATTTTAAATCGACTACTCGGAGAAGAGAATATTCGTGTGTTAGAAGAGATGCCGGTGAAGTTCCATTGCGGCTGTACGCGTGAACGTTTCAGTGCAGGATTGATGTCGATTGGAGTAGATGACTTACAACATCTCATTGACGAAGATCACGGTGCAGAAGTGGTGTGTCATTTCTGTGGAGAAAAATATCATTTCGAAGAAGCTGAACTACAAAGCTTAATTGATGAGATTAAATCTCAACGCGAGAAATAAGGATTAAAGCTTTAAACACTGCTTGGGTGTTTAGAGCTTTTTTGTTTACCTGGCTGTATGATTGCTTGATTTTTCTGCTGATTTAAAATGCAACTGAAGGGCAACCACTAGTTGACAAAAAGGTTAGGAGGCTGTATTTTCAAGTTGAGATATAATTGTTAGGATTAGAATAAAGGAGGATGAAATGATGAAACTCGCTGAAAAAATATACAACCTTAGAAAAGAAAAAGGATGGTCACAAGAAACGCTAGCGGAACAAATTAAAGTTTCCCGTCAAAGCATTTCTAAATGGGAATCCGGTCAAGCTCTTCCAGAAATCGAGAAGATTATTGAGTTAAGTACTATCTTTCAAGTAACGACAGATTACCTGCTCTTAGATGAAAATACGACTAAAAGTCAAAAAATCGAACTGACTGAAGATGAAAAAGACAGATATTATAAAGAAGTGAAGTCTTTTGGTCGATGGCAGGTTATTCATATTTTTATAGTCGCGTTGGCAATCTATCTTGTTTTTGCTGGCTCGAGCTTCCCAGCTGAATTTACCACATGGATTTGGTTAACCTTCATTCTTTTAATCGCTTCTGCATTTGCAATCAGCAAAGCTTTAACGATAAAAAAACAGTACTTAGATAAAGTGATTGGGAATGAGGAAAATTCTAAACAAAACAACGCTACAACTGAATAGAACGATTTGAAGGCTGCATCTCGGGGGGTTAACTTAGAGGGCAGCCTCTTTCATTATAGCGATAGAGTATATTATCAGATGTTTTTTACCTTTTTTTGATTTATAATGGGCTGGACAGTTTATTTTTGAATCATTTGTTTCCTATCCATAAAGATAATCATCATTCATTCTGTATAGGAACAAGCATAAGGAAGTGGAGTTAGTAGTGCATAAAGGATATGTGAGAAGAACGCTCTCCCTCTGGGGGACAGCTCTTGTCTTAGCAATGATAGGAATTTTCTTTCTGTTTGGAACCATTAAAGGATACATGGGAGGAGAGGCGCTCTATAAGGCGGGGGAGATTTATCATTTGAATCATGCGGGAACGTCCGTTGCGATTCGTGTGTTGGATATAGACTTAGAGGCCGTCACTTACGATGGAAACGAATATTATTTAGTAAAGCATGAAAAAGGGGTTACACCTCTTCAAGCGCAGGCCAATGACATTCAGCAGTTAATGGATTTGAAAAAAGAGAATTTGAAGGGATTGGAGCCTTTAAGAGATAAGAATATTTATTTAAATGTTCGTGTAACACCAGCAGTGACGAAAGGTCGTAGAGGGAGTACTACCGTCCATATACCGGCAGCATTGATAAAAGCAATTATGACCCAATATCAGAAAGGAACGCTAGGAAACACATTAGAACTAGATTTCCTTCATTATTTAACACTGACATCTTTTACAAATCGTTTAGTGGAGACGGCGGTTACGCTTTTTGTCATTTTAATAGCGTTGGCATACTTTTACGGTGCATATAAACGAGTACGGTCTTTGAAGGAACATTACGAGATGTTCGATAAAGAGTTTCCGAGATACGCACTAAATATGAAGGCTTTACCAATGGATGCAGATTTTCACGATCCTATCCTAAAAGTACTGGTGAAGGATCACAAATTAGTTTGCTATAATAACGATTTTAGAGTGATTAAGCTACGGGAAGTACGAAATGTTGAAGTTCGTCGCCAATTGGCAAAAAGCAGTGTTGCCTATGCCATCGATTTTGGATTTAGCGGGAATAAGAAAGTAACCATTCAATTAAAGAATCGTCTAGAAGATGTTCGCCAATTAGTGGAATATTTGAATGAAAAAGAAAGAACCAAAATATCGATATCGTTTTAATAGTAGTGGATATGCGGTTCGAAGAAGATAAGTTAAAAATTTCAATAGAAAGTAAGAGGGGTCGGGATGCATAAAGGAATTATAAGACGAACATGGGGAATGTGGATACTCACGGTCCTGTTAGGATTAATAGTGGCAATGGTGGGGATTGTAGTTTCGTTTGGCTTTATGAGTGGACGTGAATTATACGAACATGGAATCATTTATGAAATGGAAAAAGATTCATCGTCTAGTTCGATTAAAGTGTTAGATATTGACCCAAGTCCGCTAGAGATAGACGATGAAACATATTATTTAGTGAAACATAATTATGGAGTATCGTTCTTAAAAACAGATACTTCCGAAATCAAACAAATTCTAGAGTTTAAACAGGCGCTTCCGGATAAAACGAACGCGCTCGCCACATCTGACTTCTACTTGAATATCCGTGTAGTTAATGAGAAAGAGAAAAAAGGGAGATCTAGCGTCAAAACAAATATTACGCAAGAAATGAAGGGAAAATTTGAAGAAAAATTAAAACTGAGCTCACTTTCGGTGCAGGCGACTCTCGATAAATTGGACAAAACCCATTATTTAACCATTACGAACAATGCAGATAGATTTTTCGACATCGTGATGTTAATCGTGGTAATCGTGATTTTTGTCATTGTATTGGTGTGGCAAATCGTTCGCGTTCGTCAAATAAAAAAACACTATGTTCGTTTTGATGAGCTGTTCCCTGACTATCAAGACGATATGAAACGTTTATTGGATGATGCGGAGTATCTTGATAATCAACTTGGGGTACTTGTCAAAGATGGAATTTTGGTTTCTTTTGGGACGGAGTTCAGGGTAGTAGACTTAGAAAAAGCAGTCAGTGCATGCGTAATTCGTCAAAAATCAAAATGGGGCGCGAAATATCAATTTTCGTTCTTCAATGAAGGCCGTAAACCAGTAGAAAAAGTTCCACTTGGTAATTTACAGGACAATGTCATTGATTTAGTCCATTATTTAAGAGAAGTTTGCTCCTATAATGTTTATATTCAATTTTAAAAAAATAAAATATTTTTTATGGTACGCAAAACAGTCTACGATTTGTTCGTGGGCTATTTTGTTGTGTAGAAACCTTTTGATGCTGCGGTTTTAGATCTGCAATAGGAACATTAATTCGGTCACAAACAAGTTAAAAAGTTAACAAATGATAACCATAAAAAGAGTCGAATGTTCATTATTTAGTGATATGATGAACATATCAAATCAAAGGACGTGATCTTATGGATTTCACAGGAAAAGTTGCCATTGTCACTGGTGGGGCAAATGGTATTGGTAAAGAAATCGTTCGCGGTATCGTTGAAGGTGGCGGTTTTGTAGTCATTGCAGATATTAATGAAGCTGCAGCAAACAAAACTGTTGAAGAATTCGGACCAGAACACACAAGCTTCAAATACATGGATTTAGGAAATCATGAATCTATCGTAAAAAGCATGAATGAAATTTTAGCAGAACACAAAGTCGATATTTTAGTGAACTGCGCTGGGGTGATTAGTGCAAAACCATTCGATCAATTAACATACGATGAATGGGAAAGAACAATCCGTATCAATCTTTCAGGATGCTTCTCAACGATTAGTACCATTTTCCCTCACTTTATCGAAAACAAGGGTGGACGTATCGTAAACGTTTCTTCCGTTGCCGCTAAACTAGGTGGTGGATTATTAGGAACTGCTGCTTATGCTTCTTCTAAAGCTGGTTTAAATGGTTTAACTAAAGCCGTTGCTAAAGAAGGCGGTAAATACAATATCGCATGTAACGCTGTATGTCCTTCATTCACTCATACAGATATGACAACAGTATTATCAGAAGATAAAGAAAAGAGCCAAAAAGTTATCAGCATGATTCCTTTAGGACGTCGTGCAGAACCAGTTGAAATCGCTCAAATGATTCTCTTCTTTGCAAGCGACCTTGCAAGCTTTGTAACAGGGGAAATCGGTGACTGCGATGGCGGTATCACATTAGATGGCTGATTTTAGCTAGATTCTTATTCCAAATCAGAGAAGGACTGTGAACAGTATGAAAAAGATTAAAATTCCTGGGGATACAATCATTATTCCAATGTTTATTGGATGTGTGATAAATACGTTTTTCCCTCAAGTATTACAAATTGGTGGATTTACCACTCCAATCGTGAAAGGTGCTGGACCACTTGTTGGGGCATTCCTCTTCATTATCGGGGGGACCATTTCTCTTAAAAACACACCAAAAGCTGTTGGACGTGGGGCAGCAATTATTTTAGCGAAAATTGCGGTATCTGTAGTCTTAGGGTTATTGGTTGCAAAAGTATTCAATGACAACTTCCTCGGACTTAGCGCTGTTGCCGTTATTGGTGCCATTTCTGTAGCTAATAATGCCATGTATGCGGGGATTGTAGATGTATATGGGGACGAAATCGATGCTGGGGCCGTTGGGATCACAACCTTAAGTGTTGGACCAATGGTAACAATGGCCGTATTAAGTAGTGCCGGCCTTGCAAACATCTCGATTTGGAACTTAGTCGGAACGGTATTACCACTTGTGTTAGGGATTGCGTTAGGAAATGCCTTCCCTTACATGAAAAAAGTACTCTCAAATGGGATTACGGCTATCATTATCGTCGTTGGTTTCTGTTTAGGGGCAAATATGAGCTTTGGTCAAATCCTTGAAGGGGGTCTACCTGGTATTTTACTAGGGGTGATTACTACACTCGTTGGGGGTATTGCCTCCATCGCTGCAGACCGCTTAACAGGTGGGAATGGGGTTGCCGGTGCTGCCATTTCAAGTACAGCAGCCAGCGCTATCGCTACACCAGCTGCACTTTCAGCAGTGGATGCAACGTTCAAAGGAATTGAAGCAACCGCAACGACTCAAATTACCGCTTCTGTAATCGTAACAGCTATTTTAACTCCAATCTTAACAGCTTATATTGCTAAAAAATTCGGGAACAAAAAAGAAGCTGAAACACAAGAAGCTTAATCGTATTTAAAAAGTGAAATCACCTCGGAAAAATTTTTCCAAGGTGGTTTTTGTTTTCCCTTGAGTGTAACAATAATGTTACGTAACAAAAATTTTACAACTCAATAAGTTGGGTTGTATCAAAATTGATACAAAAAGAGTAGAGTGTATCATGCATGATACACTCTGAATTCTGTGAGCCTTTCACCTGAATTTTTGCACAAAAAAGAACCTCAAAAACTGAATGGAAATCTTTTGAATTCTATAGTGAGAGCAGTAGTGAGTGTAACCAATGTGAATTACAGACCGTTTTACGGCCTGTTTGAAGCTTGGTAGGGTTGAGACCTTGGCTCAACCCGATACAACTACTGCCATCACTATGAGGATATTTAAAAGATTGCAATGAAGTTTTGAGGTTCGTGTTTTTAAAATGAATTACGCTTCACCGAAAATGCCTGTTGAAAGGTAACGTTCACCTGTATCTGGTAATAGAACCACAACAGATTTGCCTTTTCCTAAGCGTTTTGCCACGCGTAAAGCGGCAGTTACAGCAGCTCCAGAAGAAATACCAGCAAGGATCCCTTCTTTAGCAGCTAAGTTTTTCGCAGTTTCGATGGCGTCGTCACTTGTCACAAGTTCAAAACCGTCGATCACATCACGGTCGATAATGCTTGGTTCAAAACCAGCAGAAATTCCTTGGATGCGGTGTTTTCCTTTTTGGCCTTTAGAAATAAATGGCGCTTCTTCAGGTTCAACCCCGATAATTTCAACGTCTTTATTGACTTCTTTTAAGGCACGGCCAACACCTGTGATTGTACCACCAGTACCGATACCACTGATATAAGCATCTGGTGTTTTGCCGTCGAAGGCTTTAATAATTTCTTGCCCAGTTGTTTGATAGTGGATAGCTGGGTTTGCTTCGTTGTCGAATTGACGTGCCCAGAAGTAGCCAGGTTGTGCAGCGAGTTCTTCAGCTTTCGCAACGGCAGCGCCGAATCCATCCGCAGCAGGCGTTAATAAGACTTCTGTACCGTATGCTTTCATTAATTGACGGCGTTCGATAGACATGGATTCAGGCATAATTGTAATGACCTTGTATCCTTTTGCAGCGCCGACTAGTGAAAGTCCTACACCTGTATTTCCACTTGTTGCTTCGATGATTGTGTCGCCAGGTTTTAGCGAGCCATCTTTCTCAGCTGTTTCGATGATGTTTAAAGCGATACGATCTTTGACAGATCCACCGGCGTTAAACGACTCGACTTTTACATATACATCTGCAGAATCGTCTGAAACTAAACGGTTTAGTTTCACAAGGGGAGTGTTCCCGATTAATTCTGTGATAGTTTCTACTGATTTGACCATAAATGATCCCTCCATAAAGTTAGACTGGGCAACTTTAAGGGTTGCTTGGTTCTAATTGTAACTGGGAATGAGTAGGTGCACAATAGTTTTTTATAAAAAAACAAAAAAAGTATAGAAAATTCACTTTAGTTATGATACACTACCCTCTAGCAAGGGCTTTTAAACTCATCCAGAGAGGTGAGAAAGGCTAAGAACAAGTTTATTAGACTAGCCCTACGCTTAATAACATAGGGCTTTTTGTGTGCACAAAAACGCCCGGAAAAGAGGGGAAAATGGAGTTACAAACTTCAAAAGTCGATCTGTTGTTGGATGTGGATCAAAAACCGGATCTCGTGCCTGGCTTGTTTTTAAGTCTTCAGCACGTGTTTGCGATGTTTGGTGCCACGGTTTTAGTGCCGTTAATATTGGGGATGCCAGTATCGGTTGCTTTATTTGCGTCGGGATTAGGAACACTAATCTATATGGTAGCGACGCAATTTAAAGTACCTGTTTACTTGGGATCCTCTTTTGCTTTTATTACGGCCATGCAGTTTGCAATGGCGCAAATGGGCGGAAGTCCAGATGCAGCTCAGACAGGGGTAGTGTTAGTCGGATTACTTTATGTGGTAGTGGCAATTTTAGTGAAGTTACTAGGAACGGGATGGATTAACCGTATTTTACCACCGATTGTCATTGGACCGATGATTATTGTGATTGGTCTAGGCCTGGCAAACAGTGCTGTTAAAAATGCAGGCTTTGTTGTGGATGGAGACTGGAAACCAATGTTCGTGGCGGTAGTGACCTTCCTTATTACAGCATTTATTAATACAAAAGCAAAAGGTTTCTTGAAAATTATCCCATTCTTATTTGGGATTATCGGTGGATATATCGTAGCCATCTGCTTTGGTCTAGTAGATTTCACAAAAGTAATAGAAGCTCAATGGATTGCTTTGCCAGAGTTATACTTGCCGTTCGATACAAATGGGCTTTTCAATCAGTATCATTTATATTTCGGTCCGGAAACATAGGCGCTTCTACCAGTAGCTGTTGTGACGATTGCAGAACACATTGGAGACCATACCGTACTCAGTCAAATTTGCGGGAAGCAATTCTTGAGTGATCCAGGTTTACACCGTACCTTAATCGGAGATGGCGTAGCAACTGCTGTGTCTGCCTTTCTAGGAGGTCCAGCGAATACGACTTATGGTGAAAATACTGGGGTTGTGGGGTTAACACGTATTGCATCCGTATCCGTCATTCGTAATGCAGCGATTATCGCAATTCTCCTCAGTTTCTTTGGTAAATTCACGGCCTTAGTTCGTACGATTCCAAATGCGGTACTTGGAGGAATGGCGATTCTCTTATACGGGGTTATTGCTTCCAATGGGTTGAAAGTGTTAATTGAAAAACAAGTAGACTTCCGTCAAGTACGTAACTTAATTATTGCAAGTTCCATGTTAGTACTAGGATTGGGTTCTGCGGTATTACAATTAGGACCAGTAACGTTATCAGGTACAGCTCTTTGTGCCATTGCAGGAATACTGCTCAATCTCATTTTACCTCACGAAAAAGTAGAAGATAACGAATAATAATCATTAAAAACTATAAAGAAAAGCACTGAAGACATGAATTCGTGATGTCTTCAGTGCTTTTTTGACGGTTTAGTTCAAAAATACAGCATTTATATAAAAAAATTAATAATAAATCTGATTAATCACAATGGAAGTAAATTTTTTAGGGTAATTTTATTAATAAAAGAATCTTAAATTACTTGCGCCAATGGATATATACTCTTATATTATATAAGTAATGTAGTTAAAAATATTTACAAAAATATATAAAAATGACTGTTTTTGACCGCTTTAAACCGGACTAGTCAAGAAATTAGCAGATTGATACATTTAGGAGGAACTACATGCTTACTGAAAAGAGAAGAAGAATTATTTTAGATTTATTAGATAAGGATGATACAGTTCACCTAAAGGATTTAATGGAGGCGCTCCAGGCTTCTGAATCCACTATTCGACGCGATCTCTCTATATTAGAAGAAGAAGGAACCCTGATTCGTATCCATGGTGGTGCTAAAAGAGTGTATTCGAAAGAGTTTGAACCGACTACCAAAGAAAAAGAACGTTCAAATCGAAGAGAAAAAGAGTGTATTGGTCGTTATGCAGCCTCTTTAGTAACGAAGGGCGAAACGATTTATATGGATGCAGGGACAACGACTTTAAGAATGATTCCGCATTTAGAAGGAAAAGATGTCACGGTGATTACAAATGGGGTACAGCAGGCCCATCTTCTTGCAGACTATGGAATCAAAACGGTGTTATTAGGCGGTCAAGTAAAAGTAGAAACGAGTGCGGTTATTGGCACTCTTGCTCAAAACCAGCTCCGAGAGTATTTCTTTAAGAAGGCGTTTCTTGGGATGAATGGGGTAGACCTTAGTTATGGGTATACAACGCCGGATGAAGAAGAAGCTCAAATAAAAAAAATCGCAATGAGTAAGAGTAATCATGCGTATGTTTTGGCGGACTCTAGTAAATTTGCTAAAGTAAGTTTATGTAAGGTTGCTGATTTTCATCAAGTAACCATGGTAACAAACACGACGAAAGAGCAAGCGGACTTACGTTACCGTATGGCTGGTAGCATTCGTCTTGTTGAAATGGACGCATAAAAGAGGAGAGATAGCATGATTTACACGATTACGTTTAATCCAGCAATTGACCTTGTTGTAAAAGTTCCTAATTGTGAACTAGGCACATTAAACCGTTCTGTGGAAGAAAATTACGTTGCAGGCGGTAAAGGAATTAATATGTCGGTAATCCTAAAACGATTAGGGTTTGATAATACAGCCACTGGGTTTTTAGCAGGTTTTTCAGGAAACTTCATCAAAGAAGCTCTCCAATCCGAAGGTATCGGGACAGACTTTATTCAAATCGATGGAGTCACTCGAATTAATCTAAAGTTGAAGAGTAATGAAGAAACGGAAATTAATGCAAATGGACCGGTTGTAACCAAGGACGATTTTGGACGTCTAGTGACCTATTTTGAAGACCGACTTCAAGAAGGGGATGTTGTATTTTTAGCAGGGAATGCAGGAAATGGAATGGACCATTCGGCTTATACGACCATTGCTAAATTATGTGACGAAAAAGGGGTCAAACTAGTCCTCGATACAACAAAGGATTTACTGACCAAATGTCTTCCATACCATCCGTTTATCATTAAACCAAATCATCATGAATTAGGTGAGATTTTCGGGGTAACGATTGAGACAGAAGAACAAATTGTAGATTATGCAAAACAATTACAGCAAATGGGGGCTAGAAATGTACTGATTTCTCGCGGTGGTGATGGCGCAATGCTTATCACAGAAACTGGAGAAGTGTACACATCGAATGTTCCGAAAGGGACACTTGTGAACTCTGTAGGCGCAGGGGACTCAATGCTTTCTGGTTTCATGGCAAAATTTATCGAAACAGGCGATTATGCAGCAAGCTTGAGGCAAGGAGCTGCGACTGGAAGTGCGACAGCCTTTTCTGTAGGAATTGCTGAAAAAGCATTTATTGAAGAGCTATTACCACAAGTTGTGGTTACGAAACAGTAAGAGTGAAGGTGACGAAAATGAAATTATCAGATTTGTTTATTAAAGAAGCCATGGATTTACATCTAACGACTTCAACTAAAAAAGAAACGTTACAGCATTTAGCAGGGAATTTTGCAAGCCTTGGTAAAGTAAGTGATGTGGATGCTTACGTGGCAGCTCTAGAAGCTCGTGAAGCGCAATCTACCACTGGTGTAGGTGACGAAATTGCCATTCCTCACGCACAACACGAATCCATTACGCAAGCTGCGATTGTTTTTGGACGTAGCGAACAAGGAATTGAATGGGAATCGTTTGACGGCCAACCTGCAAAATTAATCTTCATGATTGCGGCTCCAGCAGGGGGCGGAGGCGAGCACCTGCAAGCCTTAGCAAAACTATCATCAGTATTAATGAATCCTGAAGCAAAAGCAGCCTTACTTCAAGCAGGGGATTCTGATGAAGTGGTTGAAGTCTTTAAAAAATTTGAAGAACCACAAGAAGAAGCCGTTGAAGAAGTAGCAGAAGAAGCAGCGCCATCAAACGACGATGTGTATATTTTAGCGGTCACAGCTTGCCCAACAGGAATCGCACATACCTTTATGGCCGAAGAAAAATTAAAACAAGCCGGAAAAACGGCTGGGTACAAAATTAAAGTAGAAACAAACGGACAATCTGGTATCGGCAACCGTTTAACAAAAGAAGATATCGAGCGCGCAACAGCAGTCATTGTTGCAGCGGACAAACAAGTCGAAATGGCTCGTTTCGACGGCAAGCCCGTCATCATCACTAAAGTAGCGGATGGAATCAACAAAGCGGACGAATTAGTAGCTCGTGCAGCTAAAGCGGATGCGCCAATTTACCACGCTAGTGAAGATGCGAATGCCACAGAAGAAAGCGTAGAAGGCGAGTCTCTTGGCCGTCAATTCTACAAACACTTAATGAATGGTGTGTCACACATGTTACCATTCGTTGTTGCTGGTGGGATTTTAATCGCTGTTTCATTCTTCTGGGGAATTACTTCCTTTGATGTGAAGGATACAGCAAATTATAACCCTATTGCTGAAGCAATCTTCCGTATGGGTAAATTAGCCTTTGCGATGATGCTTCCAATGTTAGCAGGTTTTATCGGACAATCGATTGCGGATCGTCCCGGTTTAGTGGTCGGTTTCATGGGTGGGGTATTTGCGAACCCTGCTTTATTCACAGATTTTGCAACTGGCGGAGTTTTTGCTGAAGGATATGTTTCTTCTGGATTCCTAGGAGCGCTCATTGCAGGGTTCTTAGCCGGCGGAATTATTTCGTTCCTAAAATTTGCTTTCTCATGGTTACCAAAATCATTAGAAGGATTAAAACCAATTTTCTTATTCCCTGTATTCGGGGTTCTTATCATGGGTGCTTTAATGTTATTCGTGATCAATGGACCAATGGGTGCAGTGATGAATGGCTTAACAAACTTCTTAGCAAATGTTCCGAGAGAACTTGGCATGGTATTAGGATTTTTAGTGGGAGCTATGATGGCTATTGATATGGGTGGCCCAATCAATAAAGCAGCTTATGTAACAGGAACTGCCTTAGTGACAAGCGCTGGTGCAGCAGGGTCAGACGTGATGGCTGCAGTAATGGTTGGTGGAATGGTTCCTCCTTTAGCGATTGCAATTGCTGCAACACTTAATAAAAACTTATTTACAGAAGCAGAAAGAAACAGTGCATATGTAAACTATGTAATGGGTGCTGCATTCATTACAGAAGGTGCAATTCCGTTTGCAGCGGCACATCCTTTACAAGTCATTCCTTCATTGGCATTTGCTTCAGGTGTATCTGGTGCGTTATCAATGGCGTTTGGTATTGTTAGCCGTGTTCCTCATGGTGGGTTATTCGCTGCGTTTGTAAATGGTGTTTCAAACCCATTAGCATTCGTTTTAATTTGGCTTGTTGGTGGAATTATCGGTGCACTATTGTTAAATATCACCTTATCTAAAAAAGCAAAATAAAAAGTGAATTAAGGCTTCTAAGGTTTTTCCTTAGGAGCTTTTTGTTTGTTCATCAGAAAAAATCTGCAAAAATTGAGCTTAAGGATTGCAAAAGAGGAAAGTAGAGGGTATATTTAAAACAGTTAAATAAATAGAAAATACAAAGGGGTGCCTCTATGGCTGAGATGTATGTACAAACCCTTGAACCTGTTACGTTAATACGTGCGTAGGAATTGTATTCGATTTCGAAGTTAGTTGGAGTCTCTTTGTGTTTTCAAGAAAACGAAGGAGGCTCTTTTTTTAATGAAGAGAAATGTTTTAATTTGGGTAGAGGTTGCGATTATCGCTGCACTCGCAATGGTACTATCATTTGTACCAAAACTAGCAGGTTGGTTTTCACCATCATGGGGAGCAATTATTCTTGTTATTTTTTCACTCCGTAGAGGATTGACACCTGGTTTGGCTGCTGGACTTTTATGGGGATTGATTCACTTCCCTCTAGGAAAAGTATCATTCTTATCTGTAGAACAAGTATTGATTGAATATATCATTGCATTTACAGTTATGGGTCTTGCTGGTTTAGTATATGGACCTTTCCAAAAAGCATTGAAAAATGATAAATTTTCTTCTGCAATTGTATGGTCAGGGATCGCAGCATTATTAGGAGTAGGTGTGCGCTACTTCGTTCATTATATCGCTGGAGTGTTATTCTGGGGGCAATATGCTCCAGAAGGAACAAGTCCATGGGTATACTCATTATCTGTTAACGGGACAGCAGGGGCTGGAACATTTTTAGTAGTTATGGTTGCATGCATCTTGTTGATTCGTCAAAAAAAAATATGGATAGCAAAATAGGGAAATTGTGCTTTCCGAGTCCTGGTTTAACCTGAAACCAGGGCTCTTTTTGTTGGAAAAGAAAGAGTAAGACACTTCGTACCTTCAAATAACTCTATAGTAGTCATTAGTGCTGTACCGACCTGAGCCTAGGTCTCAGGTCTAACGAGCTTCAAACTGACACTAGAAATGAATTCCAAGTGTCAGTAATTCACATCGATTACAAACGCTACAATGACTACTATAGAATTTGAAGGCACTCGTTATTCTTACTCTTTTTTAGTAAAAGAACCTGGTTTTGGTTAAACCTTATAAAGGGTGATGGGCGGAGAAGGAGAAGAAGTGTGTGCCGTTTATTGAAGGCACTCGTTATTCTTACTCTTTTTCCGTAAAAGAACCTAGTTTCGGTTAATCATTTTATAGGGTAGCTGAAGAGCGGGAGTGTTTGACAGAAGCTCATTTCAATAGTAAAGTTAATGAAGAAAGAGGTGTTGGTATGGTAACAGAATGTGAAAAAATGAATGTCTCTCATGAGATATGGATGATGATTATGAAAATTTACAATGAGAATCTACGGACGTTTTCGATTTCATTAAAAGAATTAGGATTGAATCCAACACATTTTGAAGTTTTACATGTGATTTTTAGACAAGGAACAGTGGACCAAAAGACAATTGCCTCCACTTTGAACTTAACGCAGGGGAATATTACCCACTGTATTCACCATTTACAAAAATTAGAATTAATTACCATTGAGAAAAGTTGGAAAACAAAACATATATCACTGACAGAAAAAGGAAAACAGCAGCTTGATCAATTAATTCCTGCTCAGCATGAAATGATGGAATATACATTAAGAGGATTGAATTGCACGCAAAAACAACAATTGCGTGATTTGCTAATTTCATTTGAAAATACGTGTAAATCCTCAGTTTAAGTATAATTTAAATTGAAATCGTATCCTTATATAGGAGGGGAAACCATGAGAATTCTAGTAGCTGAAGATGAAATTGATTTAGCGGAAGCTCTGAAGATGATGCTCGAAATGCAAAAATATAGTGTAGAAATGGTCCATGATGGCGAAGACGCGCTTTTTTATGCGGAGTCTACGCCATATGATTTAATTTTATTAGATGTCATGATGCCTAAAAAGAATGGAATCGAAGTGGTCAGAGAATTACGTTCCAACGGGATTCATACACCGGTCCTGATGTTGACAGCAAAAAGTCAATTAGAGGATAAAGTGACTGGTCTTGAAGAAGGAGCGGATGATTATTTAACGAAACCTTTTGAAGGTGCTGAGTTGTTAGCGCGCGTGAAATCTTTACTACGTCGTCCGAATGTATTTGTGGCATCTGTTATGACACTAGGGAATGTTGAATTAAACCGAGATACCTTCACGATGATGACCTCTAAAGGGCAAGTATTATTAAATAATAAAGAATTTCAATTGATGGAATATTTTATGATGAATAGTAATCAAGTGCTTTCTACGGATTTAATTATGGAGAAAGTTTGGGGACTTGATTCAGAGGCCGAAATTAATGTCGTTTGGGTGAATATCTCATCGTTGCGAAAAAAATTAGCAACGATTGAGGCCGATGTAACGATTAGATCTGCTCGCGGACTGGGCTATCAATTAGTGGTTGAATCAGCAGCCAACTAAGCATCCTGTATATGTTTAGAAAAAGAAAAGGAGGAGCATATGTTTCGACAACTACAAAAAAGTTTTGTGAAGAGTGCCATGTTATCTTTTACAATCGTACTCTTTGTAGTCTTAGTGATTGTGAATGGGATAAACTACCGACAAACAATCGAACAAGTAGATCGTGTGGCAACGATGTTAGTTGAAAATAATGGAACGTTCCCAGATGCTCCATCCAATGAGGGGCCAAAAGAACACCCTTCACATGGAAAGCCAATTGGTCATGAATTTAGAAAAGATGACCAATTATCCACGCGCTATGCGTTTGTTAAAGTTGAAAATAATGAAGTAACTTCTGTAGATCAATCGCATTTAATCTCTGTAGAAGAATCAAGTTTAAAAGAGTCAGCTCTGCGATTGGTAGAGTCCAAATCCTTGAGTGGATGGGAAGGAAGTTTGCGTTACAAGCTTTCGGGTGAAGAATCATCTTTTATGGTCGTTTTTGTAGATGCGAACCGTGAAGTCCAACAAGTATGGCGCCTATTAATGGTAACCGGGGGAGTTTTTATCGCCTGTTTGATAATTGTTTATATTCTTGTCCGTGTCGTTTCTAAGAAAGCAATTCGACCATTTGTTGAGAATGTTGAACGCCAGCAACAATTTATTGCTAATGCGAGTCATGAGATTAAAACACCGCTGGCAGTCTTGTCAGCCAATACAGACGTTTTAGCGATGATGGGAACACAGGAAAAATTTGTCGATAGCAATAGAAGACAAATTAAACGATTGAATGCCCTAGTGGAGCAAATGCTACTTCTTTCTAGATACGACGAAGGGGAAGCAAGCACAACTAAAGAAAAAGTTGATTTAGTGGGTGTTACAAAAAATATCGTTGAAGAGATTCAACCGGTATTAGATGAAAAAGGACTTCAAGTTACATTTACCGGAAATGATTCCAGCGTGATGACAACAAATAAAGAAGCCATCACAGAATTAATTCGAATTTTATTAGACAATGCCATCAAGTATACAGTAGGAAGTTCTACGATTACGGTTGGTGCAAAAGAACATCAAATTTCGTTTGAAAACAATACTGAGCCAATTACAAAAGAACAAGTCAGTCAATTATTTGATCGATTTTACAGAGTAGACAGCTCAAGAAATCGTGCCACAGGTGGAAGTGGACTTGGACTTGCCATTGCAAAGAAGATTGCTGAAACCAATCAAGTCCGCTTGAGCGCCGAATTAATCAGCGACCATCAGATTCGCTTTGTCATTGATGGTGAAGAAAATGGATAACCGATTTGTTTACGAAGTTTTAGAAGTGGTAGGTGAAATTCCTAGAGGGAAAGTGGCTACCTATGGACAAATTGCTAGTCTTGTAGGACGACCGAAAAACGCAAGACTCGTTGGGAAAATTTTAAGTCAGGTGGAACTCTTTGGGGACTATCCTTGCCACCGAGTCGTTAATGCGAGTGGAAGACTTGTACCTGGATGGCTGGAGCAAAAGGAGTTATTAGAAACAGAAGGAATCCTCTTTAAAAGCCCAACAAATATATCGCTAAGAGAATATCAATGGAATCCTGAAGTGGATTAGCTCAATCTGAAGAAAAGATTGGGCTTTTATTTTTATAGTGATTTAAGATAGATAGAAAATCAAAGATATTGGAAAATCATTCCAGCGTCTTTTTTTCGTACGAAATTATCATATATGGTAATTATCATATATGATAATTTTCAGTTTGAAAAAACTTTTTCGAAAATCTTTTTTTGTTTTAAGTTCATTTTAGGTAAGCTCGTTATGATAGAACCATCAACAAGATGTTGATAGGAAGCGAGGAGGACTAACATGAGAAGAAGCAAATTAATTGTTCTACTATCCACAATTACCATTGCAACTACATTGGTTGCATGTCAAAACACACAAGCACAAACAGCGACTGAAACTTCACAAGTACAATCGCAACAAAGTCCTCCCGCTAAACCTGGAGGAGAAGGGTTTGGCGGAAGTGACCAAGTGACTCAAGGGGATGCAGCAACAAACTTAACAACAGATGCAACAGTAACTGGAGAAACTTACGAATCTACTGGTGATGATGAAAATGCGCTTCGTGTAACAGGGGCAACAGTTACATTAGATGGCGTAACGGTTAACAAAACAGCCGGAGCGACATCGAATACAGAAAACGGAGACTTCTATGGAATAAACGCAGGATTCTTAGCAACCGATGGAGCAACAGTGACGATTAAAAACGCTACTGTAAATACAACGGCTCAAAACGGTAACGGAGTGTTCAGTTACGGCTCAGGAACAACCGTCAATGTATCAGATACAAGCATCACAACAACAAAAGATAACTCAGGTGGTATCCAAACTACTGGTGGCGGCACGATGAACGCTACAAACTTGACGGTGAATACCGCAGGGAATTCATCAGCAGCGATTCGTACAGACCGTGGTGGGGGTACGGTAGTCGTAGACAAAGGAACTTACACTTCTACAGGATACAACTCACCAGCCGTATACTCTACAGCAAATGTAACTGTTAAAAATGCAACTTTAAACGCTGAGAACTCAGAAGCACTTGTAATCGAAGGTCAAAACTCTATTACATTAGAAAATACAAATGTTACAGGGAATATGAGTTCACCAGAAGGTAGCTCTTCAGACAACAACGTACACAATGTGATGATTTACCAATCAATGTCAGGAGATGCCGAAAGTGGAACGGCTACTTTCACAATGAAAGGTGGCTCGTTAACAGGACGTAATGGAGACCAAATCTATGTAACGAACACACACAGCGTTATTACTTTAGAAGACGTAACAATTACAAATCAAGATACATCTGGCAGATTACTTGCCGTCTTAGGAAATGATGCGACACTTGGCTGGGGTACAGCTGGTGCCAATGGTGGTCAGGTTGAATTAACAACGACAAACCAAACATTAACAGGAGCTATTGAGGTGGATACCGTTTCTACTTTGAACTTTACAATGGGCAAAGGAACAAACTTTACAGGTACAATCAATATAGTAGAAAATGCTGAAGGAGGGACTGCCGTGGATAATAATGCAGTAATCACAGTAGAAGAGGGGGCGACATGGACGTTGACAGGAAACGTCAAAATTACATCTTTAACGAACAAAGGAACCATTAACTTGAATGGATATACGATTACATTAGCCGATGGAACCGTCTTAAAATAAAACTTAACGAATCTTGAAGAAGTTAGACAATTGTCTAGCTTCTTCTTTTTTTCTGCATTGGAATGGGTCATTTTTTTCAAAATAGTAGTGTATGATTCATTTTAGGATGTCTCTAAAAAAGACTTTACACTTTTTCAAGCGCTTTTTGAAAGTGGAAGAAAACAGGAGATTGTGATAAAATTTGTTAAAAGAACGTATAAAAGAGGTGCTCTGATGGATCAAAACGAAAATAAAAATGTAGAATTAGAATCGGTTGAAAAGAAAGCTACAGAAGTGAAAGAAGAAGTAGTAGAAGCTGCTGAAAAAACAGCAGAAGAAGTTAAAGAAGTTGCAGAAACAGCCAAAGAAGAAGTTTCTGAGGCAAAGAATCCTGAAGCAGATGGAGACTTTAAAGAAGTTGTAGAAAACGTAAAAGAAAAAGCAGGAGAAGCAACTGAAAAAGCAAAAGAAGTTGCGGGTGTTGCTAAAGAAAAAATGGAAGAAGCAGCCAAAAAAGTATTCACTGAAGAAAATAAAGAAAAGATGAGTCAAGCAGTGGATACAGTAGCAAGCTATAATAAAAATTCATTATTTGAAAAAATCTTCTTTGGGTTTTCGGTTGCTATCGCGTTATTCTCTGGATTAGTGGTTCTTAATGGTCTTGGATATGCCTTAAAAGGAAATGCCTTATCATCCGTTGATTTTTACGAAGTTTCAAATAAAGTGAAAAACTTAAACTTATACTTCAGTTTAACGTTCTTCTTAACGATTATTGCAACTGTTTTTGTAGCGTATTTCTTATTTATGGCGAATAAATCTAAGAAAAACTTGTGGACAAATGTTAATGTCACTTCATTAGCAATGGTCGTTAGCGTATACTTAGCTCACCTTTTAGGCGGAGGGTTCATTAGTCTTATCGGTACAATGACAGATATGTTTAATGGAAAAGTGAACACATCTATTTCAAATCTAGTAATGCAAGCTTTCACAGATCCAAATCATGCGACAAAACAAGCGATGTCTTTAGTGAACAGCTTCGAATCAGGATCTAAATTAGCGGTATTATTCTATATTGTTGCCTGTGCAGCAGCGATTGTTACTTCTTACTTCTATTATCAAAAACTATTCCAAAAGAAAGACTAAGAAGTAGAATGACTTTCTCTTCTTAAGGGAGATTAGTTTATTTGAGAGCAGTTCAGAAGTAACAAAAAATAAAATTGCTACTCTTTGTTAGTAGTGGCCTGAATTGAAAACTAAAAATAAACGAGACAATCCCCTTTCTGTATGCTAATTGCACAGAGGGGATTCGTTGATTATAGAGAATTATTGGGGTGAACCCATTTTGAATAGTTATTGAAGACATATTATGGACTGAGGTGAAATTATGGCATTTTTCTTAGTGGGAAAAGACAATTCATCGTTTTTTTCTAAGAGAACTACGTGGGAACTAGGAGCAGCCCTTGAAGCTGCTAATGAAGGCGATGTTATTGAAATTGAAGATACTTATTGCCTAGAAGGGTTAGATTTATTTATTCATAAAAATATTTCTCTGATTGGGAAAATGAATAAATCAAGAGAAGATAGTTTTCCACTGATTTTGGGTGCGATATTTGTGGATAATTGTACGGTGCATTTAGAAAACATCATTATTCGAGATAATCGTGAAGAAAGTAATGCACTAAACTTATGCAATCAAGCAAAAGTATATGCGAAAAATGTTTTAATAGAAAATCAACTAGTGGAAGGAGAGCTTTATCCTCTTTGCTTTATTGAAGAGTCAGAGTTGTCTTTAGAGGATTCTTTTGTGAGAGCTGCTTCGTGCATTGCCGCTAAAGATTCTACATTAAAATTTTCTCAAACAGATTTGTATTCACATATCATTCTCGAGCATACGGATTTAGAAATTGCACATTCCAAGGTAGAAGTGGAAGGTAAAAATGCCATTGTTGCAAACGACAATTCCAATATCTCTATTCTCGACTCAACAGTTTCCGCTCAGGGACAGGTTGAAGATTACCCGATTGTGCTTTGTAGAGATTCGCAAATTTCTACAAAAGAGTCGAAAATCATTTATTTACATGCGCTAGAAAATTATACGAGTGCTCTCTATTTAGAAAATTCGAAAGCGACGATTGATTCGACGGTTGTAAACACTTTTGAAAGTAAAGGATCAAAAGCGACAATTCACAATCAACTTTGTGTGCTAGAGACGGCTATGATGACAGAGAGTTCCCAAATAACAGGGGATGCCTTAGTTATTGGTGGGCGAGATAATGGCAAGGTGAATTTATTCCTAAGTGACAGAAGTTCTCTAGAATTAAAGCTTCTTGCTATCGGGGTTGAAAAAGATCCAGATATTAAGATTGAACGTGGATCTCATCTATCTGCAGAAAAGACAGTCTCTATTTTGACGAATGAAGAACAAGACATCTTACTAGACAGTGATAATCAATTAATGTTTGATGGTCGAGAAGTGACTACAGAATATTATGGTGAAAAAACAGCCAGTGAGAGATTAGAAGAAATGATAGGGTTAGAGAACCTGAAGAGTGAAGTCAAGGAATTTATCGCTATTTCTAAAATGAATAAAATCCGTAAGGAAAAAGGATTTGCGACTTCAGGATTTAACTTACATTCATTATTCTTAGGGAATCCAGGAACTGGTAAAACAACAGTCGCTCGATTAATGGGACAATTACTACATGAAAATGGCATTATTGCTTCTAGCAAATATGTTGAAACTTCTAGAAGTAATTTAGTGGGACAATATATTGGTCATACTGCTCAAAAAACAAAGGAAATTTTAGAATCTGCTTTAGGCGGGGTATTGTTTATTGATGAAGCATACACGCTTGCAGTAGGTGGTGAAAATGATTTTGGAATTGAAGCTATCAACGAAATTTTGAAATTTATGGAAGATCATCGAGAAGATTTAGTTATTATCTTTGCAGGCTATACGAAAGATATGGAAAGATTCTTAGAGATGAACGAAGGACTTCGAAGCAGAATTCCAAATACCTTTGTTTTTGAGGACTATACTTACGAACAACTTGTGCAAATTGGGTTGGATGAACTTGCGAAAAATGGGTATACGGTAGATGCAGAGGCGTATAAAGCTTTGATTGAAAATAATTTAGAAAAAACCAATGATCATAGTAATGGTCGATGGGTCAGAAATCAAAACGAAAAAATCTTACGAAAATTAGCAGTCTATATGTTTGATAATGGATTGGAAGATTTAAATGATATTCCAAATGCGATTATTGAACAATGTAGGGTCTAATTAAAATAGAAAGAGAGGCGTACTGATGGCAGAAGAATTTGATAATGAAGTAAAAGAAGAAAAACAATATGTTTTACCTGGTGGAGAAGGCGGAAATGATAAAAGTATTTTCGGAATTTGGGAATCGATCCAAAATCATTTAACTCCCGAATATAGAAAAAGATACTTTATTCGCAGACTCCTTTGCTGTATTGTAATTACTATTATTTGGTCTTCTATTACAGCTGGGTTTATGCCTGGCTTATTAAGCAATATTGTTTCGCTCCTGTTAGGAGTTTTGTCATTTGTTTTTTGGCATTATTCTTATTGGAGTTATCAAGGTGGACATATCGATAACTTTTTAAGTGGATATATTCGATTTGGAGGGTTCATCAGTTTAGTGTTTCGAACAATTTTTCAGCATGTTTTAGTCTATCTTTGGATAACCTTCATTGCTCCTTTAAGTGGATATGTCACTTGGCAAAAGGCTGTTAAAAAAGATAAAGTACTATACATTGAAACAAAATTATAAGACAAAGAGGTGAATTTGATCACCTCTTTTTTGTTTTAAGTTCATTTTAAGTTCGCTTCGTATACTAAAATCATCAAGAAAAGGAATCGGGGAGAACGAGATGGAACATAAAAAACAATGGTTATTGACAACAACATTATTTATCTCTCTAGGTTTGGCTGCTTGCGGATCACAAAGCGTATTAAGCCAAGCAGAAGCACAAGCGCAAACCACTACTAAGACATCTACAACTTCAAAGGCGCAGACGACTTCTTATTTTGAAACCTCTGATTTAACAGCAACTTACGATGAATCAACCGCTTCAAAAATTTCGTTGCAAGGGACAACCACTACCGCTTCAGGTGAAGGGGTAACAGTGAATGGAAGTACAGTGGAAATTACCAAAGCTGGAACATACATCGTAGAAGGAACGGCATCGAAAGTTCAATTGAAAGTTGCAGCAGGCAAGGAAGATGAAGTACAAATTGTCTTTAAGAACGCAACATTGAAGAATACAGAAGCTCCGTTACTCGTAGATTCGGCTAAGAAAGTGATTTTAACATTAGCCAATGGAACGAAAAACGAAGTAGCCGATGAATCAGCATCAACGGTTAAAGGAGCCATCTACTCCGATAGTGACTTAACGATTAACGGGAAGGGTTCATTAACGGTAACGGGTGCAGCCAGTAATGCCATTAAATCAAAAGACGGCATTCGCATTGTAGATGCAACCATCACTACAACAGCCAAAAAACACGGAATTGCAGCGAATGACTTCGTGAACGTATCGGGTGCAACCTTAAACTTAACAGCCGATGAAGATGGCATTCACTCAGATAACGAGGATGATGTATTGCTAGGAAATGTTTACTTAGTCAATACGAATATTACCGTCAATGCTGGAGACGACGGAATTAACGCTTCGAATACGCTGCTCATCGATGAAGGTGCGACAATTGACGTACAAAAGAGTGAAGAAGGTCTTGAGGCTCGCTTGATTCACCAAGTTGGTGGTACCGTTACTGTAAAATCTTCTGACGATGGATTAAACGCGAAAGACTGGACGTTAGAATCCTCTGACGAGCAAGGTCCAGGTCAACAAACGAAGACAGTAAAATCTGAAGCCGCAAATGCGAAAAACTTAGATCAAGCAGGTGATGTGAAGATTGTGATTGACGGAGGAACCTTAACAGTAGACGCTGAAGGGGACGGTCTTGATGCTAACGGATCAATTGAGATTAACGGAGGAACAATCGTTGTCAATGGTCCAACAAGCGGTGCAAACGCAGCTCTTGACTACGATGATAACGGAACATTAAACGGTGGTACTGTTCTCTTTGTCGACAATGGACAAATGACGATGGGATTCGGTAGTGACTCTAATCAAGCTTACTTAATGGCAAGCATCCAAGGAACGGCTGGCTCGACCGTTGAAGTAATTGATTCTTCAGGGAAAACTGTCGCAAGCTTAAAAGCCTCTAAGTCATTCTCAACAGTATTAATCAGTAGCCAAGATATTAAAGAGGGCGAAAAATATACGATTAAAGTTGGTTCAAACACAACAACGGCTACAGCCTCAAAACAAGCAGTTAATGTTGGTGGAGGACCTGGAAAAGGTGGACCTGGTGGAGGACAACCAGGACAAGGAGGTCCAGGCGGTAGACAAGGCCGATAATCGTTACTAGGAACCATGAAAGGGGTGAGTCCACCAAAATATGAAGGATAAGAATAAAGGTAAAATCAATTTTCAAAAAGTGAGGTGGGTCCACCAGGACATGAAGACGAAAGAAGTAATTGAAACATTTTTTAACAAATGAGGTGAGTCCACCAAAAAATAAAATAGAGTAAGAAATTCATGAAAAATAAACAAAGGGGGTGCGTGTTATGTAAAGATTTATGAAAAAAGATAACAGCACATCTGACAAAAAATGGGGTATTCTCTCAACTGGCGAAAGCTTAATTGAGACAATACCCCATTATTCATGTTATATTATCTAACATAAGAAGTAAGGCTGATTTTGACAACGACTAAAAATGTTTTTTAGAATATACTTACATAAAGGAGGAAGACAGATGGGTGAAAAAGAACTGCGACGTTCACTAGCCGTCTTTCCAATCGGAACAGTGATGAAGCTGACCGATTTATCTGCAAGACAAATTCGATATTATGAAGAACAGCGATTGGTAATTCCTGAACGTTCTGAGACGAACCGTCGCCTGTATTCCTTGAATGATGTCGATCGCTTATTGGAAATTAAAGATTATTTGGCTGATGGATTAACCATTATGGCCATTCAGAAAATTTTCAATAAAAATACAAATCCCGTAACAAAAGAGAGCGTAAAAGAAACGCTAACGGATGAAGATGTCCGTAGAATTTTTTATGACGAGATTATGCATATTAGCCGCTACTCTGGCGGGGAAAAATGGAACTTATAGGAGGAAGCCAATGATTACACATGAAGAGATTAGAAGACAGGTAGAAGAGAAAGATGTTCGTTACTTACGATTAATCTTTACGGATATCCTTGGGACTATTAAAAACGTGGAAGTGCCAATTACACAATTAGATAAAGTGTTGGCCAACAAAATGATGTTTGATGGTTCATCTATTGAAGGATTTGTTCGTATCGAAGAAAGTGATATGTACTTATATCCAGACCTTTCAACTTGGGTGGTATTCCCATGGAGCAGTAAACATGGTACCATCGCGCGTTTAATCTGTGATGTTTACAAACCAGACGGAACACCATTTGCGGGGGACCCTCGTTCAAACTTAAAACGTGTGTTAAACGAAATGAAAGAATTAGGGTTCTCAAACTTCAATTTAGGACCAGAGCCAGAGTTTTTCTTATTCAAATTGGATGAAAACGGCGAACCAACCCTTGAAGGAAACGACCAAGGAAGCTACTTCGACTTAGCTCCAATCGACCTTGGGGAAGAATGCCGTCGCGAAATCGTTCTTGAATTAGAAAAGATTGGTTTCGATATTGAAGCGAGTCACCACGAGGTAGCGCCAGGGCAACACGAAATTGACTGGAAATACTCAGATGCAGTAGCGGCTTGTGATAACATCCAAACGTTCAAATTAGTAGTAAAAACAATTGCGCGTAAACATGGATTACATGCGACATTTATGCCAAAACCAGTATTCGGAATTGCCGGTAGCGGAATGCACTTCAATTTATCCTTATTTGATAAAGACGGAAACAATGCGTTCTTCGACGAAAAGGGTGACCAACGTTTAAGCGACACTTGCCGTCACTTTATCGCAGGAGTGATGAAACATGCGAAAGCTCTAACTGCGGTATGTAACCCAACCGTAAACTCGTACAAACGTTTAGTTCCAGGTTACGAAGCTCCTGTATATATTGCATGGTCAGCACGTAACCGTTCACCGCTGATTCGTATTCCGGAATCTCGTGGAATTTCGACTCGTATTGAATTGCGCAGCGTAGATCCTTCTGCAAACCCATATTTAGCAATGGCTGCGATTTTAACGGCTGGTCTTGAAGGGGTTAAAGAAAAAATGGAAGTTCCTGCAGCTATTGACCGCAATATTTATGCGATGTCTGCTCGCGAACGCAAGGAAGCAGGGATTGATGATTTACCAGGAACATTAAATGAAGCGATTGAATACTTGAAACAAGATAAAACCGTTCAATCAGCATTAGGAAGTCATATCTTAGACAACTTTATCGAAGCGAAACGTTTTGAGTGGGCTGCATATCGTAGTCAAGTATCTCAATGGGAATTAGATCAATACTTAAAACTATTCTAAAAAATTAAATCAAAGGGCGTATCGTCGTGATGCGCTCTTTTTTGATACAGATATCTTTGCCCAACACCGCTTTCCATTGATAGTAAAGCTTTCTCTTCGGTAAAGTTTTGACATATTTTGCTGAAAGTGTAATACTGATAAGGAAACATGAAAAGAAAGAGAGTGCACACATGTATATAAAAGAGATGTCGAATGCGTTAGAAGAGTATCATTCTTTTATGGAAACACAAGCCAATAGAACGGTTTTTCAAACACCTGAATGGGGTGAAGTGAAGGCAGATGGCTCATGGACAAAAGATGTATTGCTGGTTATGACGGATGCTCATGAACCGGTTGCCGCTGCGATGATTCTTTACCGTAAATTACCCGGAGTGAATAAGTATTTAGCGTACGCGCCTCGTGGGATTGTAACGGATTATACAAATGCAGAACAATTAAAATCGATCTTTGCGACTTTAAAAGTCTATTTAAAAGCTAAAAATGCATTTGGATTAAAGATTGACCCAGAGTTACAATGGCGTGAATGGACAAACAAGTTCGAAATGGTCGAAGGTGGATTCAACAATGAAGAGTTCCGCAATAACATTTTAGCGTCTGGTTTTGTCGAACGCCCCATGGATTTAGGGTTCGACGGGATTCAACCGCGTTTAACAATGATTTTATCATTGAAAGATGAAGGGAAAGGCATTGTCGAAACGTTCAATAAAAAAGAACGGTATAAAGTGAATGTGGCGAAGAAGCAAGGGGTTGTTTGCTACAAAGGAACGCTTGAAGATATGCCAATCTATGATGAGTTGAACAAGATTACGGCTGAACGTGATCAATATGTGGCACGTAGTATCGAGTATTTAACAACAATGTACCAACACCTTCACCCTAAAGGCATGGTGGATTTATACTTTGCCAAAGTAGACTATAATGTCCAATTATCATTTGCGACAAATCGTTTAGAAACTGCGCAAAAAGAGTTCGATAAGTTAACAGGACAATTGGGAACCCTTAATAATCCTAAGCGAATTGAAAATGTTCAAAAACAAATCGACTCTCTAAAAGTAAATATTGAAAAATACGAAAAAGAAATTGACCGTGTGAAAGCTGACTTAGAAAAGTATCCAGAGGGGAAAGTAGTCAGTGGAGCTTTTGTAGTGACGTACCTCGATAAAGCCTACTACTTATACGGGGCTAATATTACTGACGATGGTGGATTGAATGCGAACAAAGCGCTTGTATCGTGGATTATGCAAACTCTTTATGATGAAAAAGGCATTCGCTCATTCGACTTCTTTGGAGTTTCGGAAGACCAAGAACATCATGGTGGTATTAACGGCTTTAAGCAATCGTTTGATCCTGAGTTAGTCGAATATATCGGTGAGTTCGATATGCCAATCTCTAAGTTCTGGTTTGAAGTGTTCCATACTTGGGCGCCTAAAGCAGTCAGCTTAAAGAACAAATTATTAGTAAGACGTAAAAAATAGTCAAAAGGCTGGAAGAAGTTTCCGGCCTTTTTTAAAAAAGATTGAAAGGAGAATGGAATGCAGAAAAATAGTCATTTAAGAAAACTTGTTTTTATCGCATTATTAACTGCTCAAGGAATTGTCTTAGGGTTGTTGGAACAAGCCATTCCGTTTCCTTTTGCGTTTGCACCAGGGGCTAAGTTGGGGTTGGCGAATATAGTAACTTTAATTAGTTTATATACTTTATCCTTTAAAGAGGTCGTCTTTGTCATTGTGATGAAAACGTTGCTGACAACCGTTCTTGGAGGGACTTTTTCTACTTTTCTATATAGTGGTATGGGTGCCCTTGTCAGTTTTATCGGAATGTATCTTGTGAAGCAGCTTGGTGAAAAGCGGGTCAGCATGATTGGAGTGAGTGCTACTGGTGGAATTCTGCACAATGTAGGGCAATTGATGGTAGCAAGTTGGATGGCTAAATCGTGGACGGTGCTCTTATATTTACCAGCAATGTCAATCGTTGGAATCTTTGCTGGTATAGCTGTTGGGGTTGCCGCAAATTACGCGTTGGCTCATATTAAAGTTCTTCAATATTTTTCTAAAAAATAGAAGGGTTCCTTCGTGAAAAAAAAGACAATCCTATGGACAAAAGCACAATTATAGACTATACTACTAAAGTGATAAAGCTCAAGGGGGATTTACAATGACAAAAACAAACATTGTAGTAATCGGTGCCGGTTTTGCCGGAGTTGCTGCTACCAAAACATTGTCACATAAGTTGAAAAAGAATAAAGATGTTACGATTACATTGATTGATAAACATCCTTACTTAACTTATATGACGGAATTACATGAAGTTGCTGGGGGGCGTGTTGAACCAGATGCGATTCAATACGACTTACAAAAGATTTTTGCTCGTTCAAAAAATGTCAACTTAGTAACAGATACCGTTACGAATCTTGATAAAGAAAACAAAGTAGTTCGCACAAAACATGGTGAATTCTCTTATGATTATTTAGTGCTTGGAATGGGTGGAGAAGCAAATGACTTCGGCGTCCCAGGGGTTAAAGAAAATGGATTTACGTTATGGTCAATGGAAGATGCTGTTAAAATGCGTAAACACATCCTTAACTGTGTTGAAAAAGCAGCTAAAGAACATGACCCTCAAAAACGTAAAGCGTTATTAACGTTTGCGGTTTGTGGTGCCGGATTTACTGGGGTTGAACTAGTCGGTGAATTAATGGACTGGATTCCAGTGTTAGCACATGAATACAATTTAGATAAAGAAGATTTTGACTTATATATTATTGAAGCCGTTCCAACTATCTTAAACATGTTAGATGCAAGCGATGCGGATAAAGCAGAAGCCTTCATGGTAAAACGCGGCATCAAAGTGATTAAAGGAAACGGAATTTCTGAAGTGAAGCAAAATAGCATTCGCTTAGCAGACGGTACGGTTATTCCAACTTACTCACTATTCTGGACAGCAGGCGTTAAAGCTAACACTGAAGCAGAAGTGTTTGGGTTTAAAGCAGCAAGAGCAGGACGTTTAGTCGTTAATGAGAATATGTTAATCGATGGCGAAACCGATATTTTTGCTGTTGGAGACTTAGCGTACTATGAAGAACCAGATAAAGAAAACCGCCCACATCCACAAATTGTACAAGCGGCTGAACAAACTGGTAAAACAGCAGCGAAAAATATTATCGCATCTATCAACAATACTTCAAAAGTTGCTTACAAAGGGAAATACGATGGATTCATGGTTTCTATTGGTTCTCACTACGGCGTAGCATTCTTGATGGGTAAATGGCACTTAAGTGGATTTTTCGCAATGTTGATGAAACATCTCGTAAACATCAAGTATTTCTTAGAAATCTTCTCACTATACTATGCGATTCAATATGTATTCCATGAATTCTTCCATATTAAAAACCGTCGTAATATCTTCCGTGGACACCTATCACGCTACGGTAATGTATTATGGTCAGTGCCGCTTCGATTATTCTACGGTGGTATGTGGACAATTGAAGGGTTGAAGAAAATCTTTGGTTTATGGGGAGCTCATAGCTGGATTGATGGAACTCATTTAGCATTCCCATTCCCTTGGTTGTTAGAACCAACTTCTGCTGCAAGTGGAGCATCTGAAGCTGTTTCAGCAGCAAGTGGTGCTACAGAAACAGCAGCACAAACAGCTACTCAAGTCGTTTCGTTCGGTTTCAACTATTCATATGGGGAACAACCAGCAATGGTATTAGAAAAGATGCCAGATTGGTTTGCTTCAATCATGCAAATCATGATTCCTAATGTTGAAGTTGCACATTTAATGCAAAAAGTAATGTCCTTTGTAGAGTTAGCAATCGGTCTTGCTATTATGGCTGGTTTCTTAACATGGATTGTCAACGCAGTGACAATCGGTTTAGTCGCAACATTCTGCTTATCAGGAATGTTCTACTGGGTAAACATGTGGTTTGTTCCTGCTGCGATTGCATTAATGAACGGCTCAGGTCGCGCGTTTGGGTTAGACTACTACTTCATTCCTTGGTTCCAAAGAACAGCTGGAAAATGGTGGTATGGTAAATCGAAAGCAATCTATGGCTTCGATAAGCAAGGAACCCAACTTGTAAAATAGGATATGGTATAATGAGGTCGACAATTTTTGTCGGCTTCTTTTTTTAAAAGTCGATATGAAGGAGAAAATATATGACGGCTGTACATCCAATGTGGATGAATTATCCAGAACTTCACGAAGAACTAAAACAAGTAAAAAAATTAATGAAAGATTCCATTCAAATAGAGAATAAGACTATTAAGGATGCAATTTTATCAGTCCTTGATTCTGGGGGGAAAATGGTTCGTCCTGCATATTTGATTCTATTCTCTATGTGGAATGACAATAGAAATAAAGAAGAAGTTCGTGCTATTTCGGCTGCTCTGGAGTTATTACATGTGGCAACATTATTCCATGACGATGTGATAGATGAATCTAGCGTTCGAAGAGGTCAAGAGACGATTAGCGCAAAATTTGGGAATCGAGTAGCCATTTATGCAGGGGATTATTTATTGACGGTTTGTTATCAACTGTTATCATCCTATAGTAAAGATTTAGTGAATATCCAAATTCCCACACGTGGAATGATGCAAGTAATTCAAGGGGAACTGTCTCAAATGGAAGAACGTTATCGTTTAGATGTGACGGTTCAAGACTATCTGAAGAGAATTGAAGGGAAAACAGCGCAACTTTTTATGTTAAGTTGTATGATGGGAGAACGATTTTCACTCTTGAAAGAAGAAGCAAGAGCAAGGCAAATTGGCCATGCGATAGGAATGTCTTTCCAAATTTTAGATGATATCTTAGATTATGAAATTGATGCTCATCAATTTGGGAAACCGGTATTAGAGGATGTAGCTCAAGGGGTGTATACTTTACCGCTCATTATGGCTTTTCCTAAAAGAGAGAAGGAATTGCTCCCGCTTCTAGAAAAAAAGGAGCTTATTTCTGAAGCGGAAAGAAAAAAAGTGCAACAACTGGTATTAAAATCTGGTGGAGTAGAGTCTGCTAAAGTATTAGCTAAAAAATATACGGATCGCGCTTTGCAACAAATTGAACGACTGCCAGAAAAGAATGTAAAATCGATGTTGTATGATATCACAAACCGTTTATTGCAACGAGAATATTAATAACTATTCATTCACAAAGATAGGTGTTTTCATTTTAGAAAACACCTTTTTCACTTTATTTCTTCAAGTGAAAAGAAGAGCAAAATTTCAGAGAAAACTAGACTTTTGCCCGTGATATGCTATAATAAATGTTACGAAATATAAAATATAGAGAAGGATGGTAAAAACCATGATTATCAAAAAATCTTTATCTGCAACAGCAGTATTATTATCATCTGTGTTTGTTTTAGCAGCATGTGGCGGAAACAGCAAAACAGATTCAAGCAAAACAACAACACAAGCAGCTACAACACAAACTGCAACTACACAAGCGGCGGCACAAAAATCTGATGCAGCTTTAAAAGATGGTACTTATAAATTAGTATCAGCTGCTGACAAACGTGGTTGGCATGTTGAATTTACGATTACTGTTGAAGGTGGAAAAATCACTAAATCTGATTATGACAACTTAAACGATAAAGGTGAACGTAAATCAGCAGATGCTGCATACGAAAAATCAATGAAAGATAAATTGGGTACTGGACCAGCTGAATACTTTAAAGCATACAATGAAGGTCTTGTTTCTAAACAAAATCCTAAAGATGTTGAAGTAGTTACAGGTGCAACAAACGCACATACTTCATTTGTGGAATATGCAAACAAATTAATTGAAGCTGCTAAAAAAGGTGATACTACTGAAATTAAAGTAGAAGCACCAAAAAACTAATGGGTTACAAGTGAAAACTGCGAACTCCTGTACTTTTCGTGCAGGAGTTTTTAGTTTATTGATAGGGAATAGGATGCCGAATTACTGGAATAAGGTTTAGTTTTTATGAAAAATGAGATACAATACATAGGATGAATGAGAAGGAGAGTGTTATGAGGAAAAAATGGATGAAATGGGGCCTTTTGGCAGTGATGTCTACAACGGTTTTAGCAGCTTGCCAAAGTCAACCGAAGAATGAAGCAGACACTGTTTCTGGCGCATCAATTAAAACTCCAAGAGAAATTATTAAATCTCCGGTGAAAAAGACAGATTTCTTATTAGGGACGGCTGTTTCATTGTCCGTCTATCATCCTAATTCTGAGGCTCTAATCGAGAGTGCTTTGGAGATGATTAAAGATTTAGAAAAGAGAATTACTGTAAATGCTTCTGGATCTGAAGTGGATGAAGTAAACATTGCTGCCGGTGAAAAGCCTGTAAAGGTCAGCGCGGATGTTTATGAACTCATTAAATTGGGATTGGAATATAGTGCGGAATTTAATGGCGCATTTGATATTACTGTGGGACCATTAACGTCGTTGTGGCATATCGGATTTGATGATGCCAAAAAGCCTACTCAAGAAGAAATTGATGCAGTTCTCCCTCTTGTCGATTATAAGGAAGTAGAGCTAAATGATGCTGAACAAACAGTGTTCTTGAAGAAAAAAGGAATGAAATTGGATTTAGGCGGGATTGCAAAAGGATATATTGCCGATAAGGTTTGGGATTATTTTGCTAAAGAAGGGGTAACGACGGCCGTTATCGATTTAGGTGGAAATATTGTTGTTATGGGAGGTTCCCCTGCAAGAAATGGGGTTGCATGGAATGTGGGAATTCAAGATCCAGTAGAATCTCGTGGGACAACTTTAGGGACGATTTTAGAAAAAGATAAAACAATCGTCACTTCAGGAATCTATGAACGATACTTAAAAGTGGACAATCAAGTCTATCATCATATTTTAAATCCTAAAACGGGTTATCCTTATGAGAATAATATCGAAGGAGTATCGGTAATTGTAAATCGTTCGACTAAAGGAGACGCTTTATCGACTTCGATGTTTTCTATTGGGGTGAAAGAAGGATTGGAATATGCGAATAGCCATAAAGATGTGGATGTCATTTTTGTGACCAAGGATAAAAAGGTCTATGTATCCGATTCGATTAAAGAGACTTTCAAACTAACAAACGGAGCACTTGAGTTGAAGGAGTCTATAGAATGATGTCAAAAAAAGAGTTTATTGAATTAGTGGAATTGCGAACGAAATTGGCTAGCGTTTTCCCATTTTTAACTGCTTTATGCTATTCTTTTATATTATTTAAAGAAATAAACGTTCTTAACATGTGTCTCTTCTTTGTTGGAATGTTGTCATTTGATATGGCAACGACCGTTATGAATAATTTGATGGACTATGTAAAAGCAAAGAACTCTGACTATCGTGATCATCATAATGTAATTGGAACAAGTAGTTTAACGGTGAAAAAAGCTTGGCAAGTATTCGGAATTCTGTTTGCAGTTGCAGCAGTTTTTGGGATCATTCTTGTAGCGCGCACAAACATCCTTCTACTAATGGTCGGGGCACTTTGTTTCTTTATCGGTGTCTTCTATACCTTTGGTCCAATTCCGATTTCACGGATGCCTCTTGGTGAAGTGTTGTCAGGCTTCACGATGGGATTTGGGATTTTCTGGATTACGGTATTTTTAAATGTGCCAGAAGGAACTATTTTTGCAGGCGTGCAGTTAGACGGAAGTATTTTAACGATGCAACTGGATATTGTTTCTCAGTTAAAGGTGTTTCTATTATCATTGCCACTTGTTTGTACGATTGCCAATATCATGTTAAGCAACAATATTTGTGACTTAGAAATGGATATTACCAACCATCGTTATACATTGGTTTACTATATTGGAAAGAAACAAGCATTAGTGGTTTATCAAGTACTTTATGCAGTTGCGTTCGGTGCGATGGTACTAGCAGTATTATTAGGAGTTGCGCCATGGATACTACTTGGTGTTCTTGCAGTTGGAATTCCTATTTATAAACATATTCAGCAGTTCAAAGCTGTACAAGATAAGAAAACCACCTTTGCTTTAGCCATTAAAAATATGGTAATGATTCATTCTTTACAAATTATTTTGCTTCTTGTAGCAATATTGCTAGGGGACTAGTGTTGACTTGACAAAATTTCGCTGTTTCCTTATGATTAAATAGATATGGATTTATAGAAAGTAGTGAAAGAATGGCACAGAAAAAAGCAGCGTTAGCTTGTAGTGTATGTGGATCAAGAAATTATACCATTACTCTTGGTCAAAATCGTCGAGTTGAACGTTTAGAAATCAAAAAATTCTGCAAATATTGTAATAAACAAACACTACATCGTGAAACAAAATAAAGAGGAAAGGGAGACCCAGCATGCGTTTTTTATCAAATGTTATTAAAGAGATGAAAAAAGTAACATGGCCAACAGGTAAAGAAGTAAACAAATATACTATTACAGTAATTATTACAGTGGTAGTAGCATTAGGCTTTTTTGCTGTGGTGGACTATGGGATTCATCAACTCATTACATTCCTTTTAAAATAATAGTACTTTATAGTGATTAGTGATATACTAAAAGCAGTTGAAAAAACCTTCGTCTTGAAGGTTTTTTTGTATGGAAAAATGTTGTTGATTCTTTAAGGAGGAGTATTAATGGAAAAAGAATGGTATGTATTACACACGTATTCAGGATATGAAAACAAAGTAAAATCAAATCTTCTATCACGTATCCAAAGCATGGGGATGGAAGAAAATATTTTTCGCGTCATCGTTCCTGAAGAAGAGGAAGTTGAAGTAAAAGATGGTAAAACAAAAACAACGGTGGAAAAAACTTTCCCTGGTTATGTATTAGTTGAAATGGTAATGTCTGACCAAGCTTGGTACGTTGTTCGTAACACTCCTGGCGTAACAGGTTTCGTTGGTTCGCATGGTGCAGGGTCAAAACCTTCTCCATTATTACCTGAAGAAGTAGAAGCAATCTTAGGACGTATCGGTGAAAAAGTACATGCTCCAGTTGATTTACATGTATCTGTTGGAGACTACGTTATCATCACTGAAGGTGCCTTCAACGATATGAGCGGTAAAGTAGTAGAACTTGACCACGAAAAACAAAAAATTAAAGTGGCGATTGAAATGTTCGGTCGTGAAACCATTGCAGACTTAGAGTTCCACCAAGTGAAAGAAGATGACTCTTATTAACATGTATCCTACAATGTTAGAACGTTTTATTCGATATGTGAAAATCAATACGCGTAGTGACTTGAAATCAACTAGCATCCCTACGACAAAGAGTCAATGGGAATTCTTAGAAATGCTTCGTTGCGAGTTAGTGGAGTATGGCTTTCAAAAAGTAGAACTCGATTCAGAGGATAGCTACTTAGTGGCGCTTTTGCCAAGTAACTTAGAAGAAGGAAGTGCGGTTCCGGCGATTGGTTTTATCGCCCATGTCGACACCGCGGATTTTAACGCTGAAAATATCAATCCACAAATTCACGAGAATTATAACGGGGAAGATGTGGTGCTCAATGCCAAGAAGAATTTGGTAATGACTGTCAGCGAGTTTCCAAACCTCAAAAATTATATTGGGGAAACGTTGATTACCACAGATGGAACAACACTGCTGGGTGCCGATGATAAGGCAGGGCTCGTTTCGGTATTAGAAGCTTGCTTACACTTAATGGTGCATCCAGAGATTCCGCATGGCGATATTTGGTTAGCGTTTGGCCCAGACGAAGAAATCGGTAAAGGTGCACACCGGTTTAAAGCGGAACGTATGCCTGCGAAATTTGCCTACACTTTAGACAGTGGAGTGGTAGGAAAGTTAGAATATGAAACGTTTAATGCAGCTCGCGCGGTGGTAACGATTCACGGGACAAGTGTCCACCCAGGGCAAGCCAAAGATGTCATGGTGAATGCTTTGGCGGAAGCGGCAAAACTATTTGCTCGCATGCCAGGAGATGAAGTGCCAGAACGTACAAGTGGATACGAAGGCTACTTTATGTTATCGAAACAATCAGGCGACATCGGTAAGGTTGAATTGGAATATATTATTCGTGATCACTCGATGGAGAAATTCGAAGAGAGAAAAGCGCGGTTCCAACAAATCGTCGATGCGCAAAATGCAACGTATGATGTGCCACGTATCGAATGTACGATTTACGATGAGTACTATAATATGTATGAAATCCTAAAAGACGATATGACTTCAGTTGAAGTAGCAATTGAGGCTTATAAAGAATGTGGTATCACGCCAGATATTCAACCATTCCGTGGAGGAACAGATGGATGTATTATTACTTATAAAGGAATCCCAACTCCAAACTTATTTACCGGAGCTGAGAACCTCCATGGGCAATACGAGTTCGTAACTCTCGAAAGCATGCAAAAAGCAAGTGATGTAGTATTGAAGATAATTGAATTAGTACAAAATAAAAAGGTCGGGTAATTACTCGGCCTTATTTTTATAGACCTCGATTATCGTTAAAGTAAGATAAAAAAGAATAGGAATACATTGTCATATGTTATAATGCATTACAAATACTTAGAATATTAATAAGGCAAGCTATTCGAAAGTAGGTTTAAAATGATTTTGAACAACAGAATAGGGAGATGTTTAGGATGAAAAAAGTAATGATTATTATTAATCCAACTTCTGGTGGAGAAAGAGCTTTGGATTATAAAGAAAAAATTGAAAACAAAGCGAAAGAATATTTTGATGTTGTTGAAACTAGAATCACCGAGAAAGCAAAAGACGCAACTATTTTTGCTGAAGAAGCTGTTAAAGAAAAAGCTGAAGCTGTAGTAGTGTTTGGTGGTGATGGTACCGTTAATGAAGTAATTTCAGGAATAGCTGAAAAAGAATATATTCCTAAACTAGGAATTATCCCAGGCGGGACAGGTAATTTAATTACAAAATTATTAGAAATCAGTCAAGATATTGACCAAGCGATAGAAGAACTCGATTTCAACAATACTAACGCTATTGATATTGGGAAAGCTAACGATCATTACTTTGGATATATTTTTAGTGTGGGATCCCTGCCAGAAGCCATTCACAATGTTGAAATTGAAGATAAAACAAAATATGGTGTTCTAGCGTACGCCATTAATACAATGAAATCGGTATTAAATGATGAGGTGTTTACGATTCATGTTGAAACAGAGAATGGAAACTATCATGGTGAAGCTAGTCAAGTACTTGTTCTATTGTCCAACTATTATGCGGACAAAAAAATGTTTGATGACAACAAAGATGGTTATGCCAATATATTGATTCTTAAAGATGCTTCTATCTTCTCAAAACTTTCACTCATTCCTAATATATTAAAAGGGGATGTGGTTGAAAATGAAAATATCGAATATATTAAAGCAAAAAATATAAAAATTTCATCGGATTCCAAACTAGAGTCTGACGTTGATGGAGACCAATCAGACGATCTTCCAGTTGAGATTAAAATTTTGGGAAATCACGTTTCAGTTTACTCTGCTCCAAAAGAGTAAAGTGAATACTCGTACAGAAATAATAACAAAAAGCGTTCGAGAAGATTCATTTGACCTCTTCTTGAACGCTTTTCTAATAGATGCCGAAAACAGGGGTCGAACCTGCGACCTACGCGTTACGAGTGCGTTGCTCTGCCAACTGAGCTATTTCGGCTGATGTACTTTTTATTATACGAGCCTCTAAAAAGAAAGTAAAGACTTTATTGAAAAATCAATGAAAAAGGAATTGAAAAATTTTTTAAAAAATAAATCATTTCGTTTGCAAACAGTCTTTGGTTATGATAAATTAATATCACTGTGAAGCGAACGTTCGCTTTTAAAACAGTTCCAAAAAACTTTGAAAAAGTTGAATAAAAACTGTTGACAGTAAAAATGTCCTATGATAGGATATAGAAGTTGTTGCAAAACAACGATTGACCTTTGAAAACTGAACAAAGAAGACGAACCAAATGTGTA
>NZ_JVBO01000034.1:0-1518 GCF_001073445.1 Granulicatella sp. 572.rep1_STHE
ATCGGGAATACAGGATTCGAACCTACGACCCCTTGGTCCCAAACCAAGTGCTCTACCAAGCTGAGCTAATTCCCGTAAGTAAAAAATGCACCCAACAGGAGTCGAACCTGTAACCGCTTGATTCGTAGTCAAGTACTCTATCCAATTGAGCTATGGGTGCATTGTATATTTAGTTAATGCCGAGGACCGGGGTCGAACCGGTACGGTCATCACTGACCGCAGGATTTTAAGTCCTGTGCGTCTGCCAATTCCGCCACCCCGGCATGGGCCATGGTTTTACATTGGCTAAGCGGAAGACGGGGTTCGAACCCGCGACCCCCACCTTGGCAAGGTGGTGTTCTACCACTGAACTACTTCCGCAAATTTGGTTTTAATGCCGGCTAAAGGACTTGAACCCTCGACCCTCTGATTACAAATCAGATGCTCTACCAACTGAGCTAAGCCGGCTAAGTGCGGGTGAAGGGACTCGAACCCCCACGCCTCGCGGCGCTAGATCCTAAATCTAGTGCGTCTGCCAATTCCGCCACACCCGCAATTTCTACTATGAGAATGAGTGATACAGGGCTCGAACCTGTGACCCTCTGATTAAAAGTCAGATGCTCTACCAACTGAGCTAATCACTCATCAATGGAGGTTAACGGGATCGAACCGCTGACCCTCTGCTTGTAAGGCAGATGCTCTCCCAGCTGAGCTAAACCTCCATTATAATAAAGCGTGGCAACGTCCTACCCTCGCAGGGAGAAACCCCCAACTACTATCGGCGCTAAGAAGCTTAACTTCTGTGTTCGAGATGGGAACAGGTGTATCCTTCTTGCCATCGTCACCACACTTTATTTCTGAAAAAACTTTCGTTCTTTCAAAACTGAATCTATATCCAACTCCATCAATCTACCAGCTATACAACTCGTGGTTAAGTCCTCGACCGATTAGTACTAGTCCGCTCCATGCCTCGCGGCACTTCCACTTCTAGCCTATCTACCTGATCGTCTCTCAGGGGTCTTACTCACTTAATGTGATGGGAAATCTCATCTCGAGGGGGGCTTCACGCTTAGATGCTTTCAGCGTTTATCCCGTCCACACATAGCTACCCAGCGATGCTCTTGGCAGAACAACTGGTACACCAGCGGTGTGTCCATCCCGGTCCTCTCGTACTAAGGACAGCTCCTCTCAAATTTCCAACGCCCGCGACGGATAGGGACCGAACTGTCTCACGACGTTCTGAACCCAGCTCGCGTACCGCTTTAATGGGCGAACAGCCCAACCCTTGGGACCGACTTCAGCCCCAGGATGCGATGAGCCGACATCGAGGTGCCAAACCTCCCCGTCGATGTGAACTCTTGGGGGAGATAAGCCTGTTATCCCCAGGGTAGCTTTTATCCGTTGAGCGATGGCCCTTCCATGCGGAACCACCGGATCACTAAGCCCGACTTTCGTCCCTGCTCGACTTGTAGGTCTCGCAGTCAAGCTCCCTTCTGCCTTTACACTCTTCGAATGATTTCCAACCATTCTGAGGGAACC
>NZ_JVBO01000035.1:0-957 GCF_001073445.1 Granulicatella sp. 572.rep1_STHE
TAGCCGGCTTAGCTCAGTTGGTAGAGCATCTGATTTGTAATCAGAGGGTCGAGGGTTCAAGTCCTTTAGCCGGCATTAAAACCAAATTTGCGGAAGTAGTTCAGTGGTAGAACACCACCTTGCCAAGGTGGGGGTCGCGGGTTCGAACCCCGTCTTCCGCTTAGCCAATGTAAAACCATGGCCCATGCCGGGGTGGCGGAATTGGCAGACGCACAGGACTTAAAATCCTGCGGTCAGTGATGACCGTACCGGTTCGACCCCGGTCCTCGGCATTAACTAAATATACAATGCACCCATAGCTCAATTGGATAGAGTACTTGACTACGAATCAAGCGGTTACAGGTTCGACTCCTGTTGGGTGCATTTTTTACTTACGGGAATTAGCTCAGCTTGGTAGAGCACTTGGTTTGGGACCAAGGGGTCGTAGGTTCGAATCCTGTATTCCCGATTTCTTATGGGGGCTTAGCTCAGCTGGGAGAGCGCCTGCTTTGCACGCAGGAGGTCAGCGGTTCGATCCCGCTAGTCTCCATTAAATTTAATATCATGGCGGTGTAGCTCAGCTGGCTAGAGCGTCCGGTTCATACCCGGGAGGTCGGGGGTTCGATCCCCTTCGCCGCTATTTCTTTAGAGCTTGGACCTTTAGCTCAGGTGGTTAGAGCAGACGGCTCATAACCGTCCGGTCGTAGGTTCGAGTCCTACAAGGTCCATAGTTATATCTTGGAGGATTACCCAAGTCCGGCTGAAGGGAACGGTCTTGAAAACCGTCAGGCGTGTAAAAGCGTGCAAGGGTTCGAATCCCTTATCCTCCTTAATATTATCGCGGGGTGGAGCAGTTGGCAGCTCGTCGGGCTCATAACCCGAAGGTCGTAGGTTCGAGTCCTACTCCCGCAATTAGGTTCCGTGGTGTAGGGGTTAACATGCCTGCCTGTCACGCAGGAGATCGCGGGTTCGATTCCC
>NZ_JVBO01000036.1:0-607 GCF_001073445.1 Granulicatella sp. 572.rep1_STHE
CGAGTTCATAAGAACTCGTCTTTTTGTTTATGCAGGGATTTTTAACCCCATTGATAAAGTAATTCTTTTCTCATTATAGAAGTGGATATACTCTTCAACTTTCTTGAAGAGAGACTCATAGGTTTTGAAATGATATAAACGATATACTTCTTCCTTTAATGTTCCCCAGAATGATTCAATTGGTCCGTTATCGATACATCTGCCAGGACGTGACATACTATGTGTTATTTGTCCTTTTTCTATAAAGTGCTTAAAGAAATGAGAAGTATATTGAAATCCTCGATCACTATGAATCATTGTTTTTGTTGGAATTATCTTTCTCTTTATTTGATTAAAAGTATCTTTAACGATTTGATTATTATTTTGTTTAGATATTTGATATGCAACTATTTTCTTTGTGCCATAATCTAAAACTGCACTTAAATAAGCTTTTTCTCCCTTTCCATATTTCATTTCAGTGATATCCGTTAATAGTAGAGCCATTGGCTCGTAATCTTTCTGAAATTCTCGATTTAAAATATTAGCTGCGGTGTATTCTTCAGAGTTAGATTTATAACGATAACGTTTTTTTCGTATAATTGCCTTTAATCCCATTAATTTCATAAGG
>NZ_JVBO01000037.1:0-23387 GCF_001073445.1 Granulicatella sp. 572.rep1_STHE
TATGGCACAAAGAAAATAGTTGCATATCAAATATCTAAACAAAATAATAATCAAATCGTTAAAGATACTTTTAATCAAATAAAGAGAAAGATAATTCCAACAAAAACAATGATTCATAGTGATCGAGGATTTCAATATACTTCTCATTTCTTTAAGCACTTTATAGAAAAAGGACAAATAACACATAGTATGTCACGTCCTGGCAGATGTATCGATAACGGACCAATTGAATCATTCTGGGGAACATTAAAGGAAGAAGTATATCGTTTATATCATTTCAAAACCTATGAGTCTCTCTTCAAGAAAGTTGAAGAGTATATCCACTTCTATAATGAGAAAAGAATTACTTTATCAATGGGGTTAAAAATCCCTGCATAAACAAAAAGACGAGTTCTTATGAACTCGTCATACAATTTAATTATTTTCCTGTCTACTTGACAGGGTGCACTTCACTTATAAGTGAATTTCGGGATTTTTATTTTAACCTCAATAATTCATTGTTTTGGCAGTATTACTTGAAATGTACTCCCTTTTCCAATCTCGCTTTCAACTGATATACTTCCACCCAGTTGATCTACAATTGTTTTTACAATCGCTAATCCTAAGCCATTTCCTTCTTGCACATGAGAATGTTCCACTTGATAAAATTGTTCAAAAATATGTCGTTGGTCTTCCTCGCTCATTCCGATTCCTTCATCTGCAATCGTCACTCTAGCAGTATCATTCTCTTCTTGGATATCAATCGTTAAATGAACGCTATCCGCAGAATACTTGACCGCATTATCGAGCAGATTCGTCCACACTTGCATGCTTAAATCTGGATCCGTCACACAATGAACGGGCCGACTCGTAAAGGTCAAGTCAATCTCTTTTTGTTTCCACTTTTCCGTAATCAAAATCACAGCATGCCGAATTTGTTCATCCAGTTGAAGTGGTTTTTTCTTTGGTTCAAAATCACGTTCCATCTTTGTCAATGTGACGATTCCATCACATAGACGACTTAGACGAAGGCTCTCTGAACGCAAAATGCCTGTCAAATCTTTTCTAGTAGATTCATCAAGCTTTTCGTCAGCTAATAAGTCACTTACCCCTACAAGAGAAGCAATCGGTGTTTTCAGTTCATGAGAAAGATTAGCAATAAATGCGGATCGATGTTCGTCACTATGTCTCAAGTCTTCGGCCATCTGATTCACATGCTGAGAAAGCTGAGCCAATTCATTGTGATATTTAGCAGTGTCTTTAGGATATTGCTTGAGAGGAATCTTACGGTTAAAATCTCCTCTTGAAATGGCCTTAACAGATTCATTCAATTCTGAAATAGGTTTTGTTAAATGAACGGACCCATACCACATGGCAAGACTCCCTACGAGAATAATGACTAGGCTAAAAATAATTAACCATGTTTGGAAGCTAACCTCTACCATAAACCAGTGTTTTAGGACAAAAACAGTCATTAAACCAATAATACTTGTGCTCACTAAAACACTGCAAAACATGAAGACGAAATAGTTTCTGAGAGGAAATTGTATTTCTTTTTGTTTATCCATTTTTAATCGTCCCTTTATACCCTAATCCTCGTATCGTTACAATTTCAAAATCTTTATTCTCTTTAAATTTTTGTCGGACCCTTTTAATACATGCATCTACTAATCTTTCGTCAAGGTCCTCTTCCATCCCCCAAATATCATCCAATAAATCCAAACGAGTAAATATTTTTTCTGGATTACTGAGTAATTTATAGAGTAAATAGAATTCTTTTCGAGGAATTTGATAAACTTCATCTCTCTCTAAATCCGTTAAAGTTAATGCATTGTAATCAAGTCTTGTATGTTCAAAACGCAGCAGTTTCTCTGTTTCTAATTGAGCTCTTCTAAGTAAGGCTTGTACTCGTAGAACAAGTTCAGTTAAACGAATCGGCTTCACCATGTAGTCATCGACGCCTAACTTAAAAGCTTCTTCCAGAGATTCTAACTGAGATTTTGCCGTAATCATTAAAATGGGCAAAGTATGCTTCGTTTCTCGTAAAGCTTTTACAAGAGCGTATCCATTCATCACGGGCATCATAATATCAGAAATTAATAAATCGACTTGATGCTTCTCCATTAACGAGAGAGCTTCCTCTCCGTTTTCAGCAATGTAAATCGTGTAGTTTTCTTGTTTTAACTTGGTTGTAATCAATGTGCGAATCGCATGATCGTCTTCAGCAACTAATATACTAAACATAGCTCCACCTTCTTTCTGGAACATTATAGCATAAATGCTTACAGACGAACTAACTTCCCTTTTTTCATCTCGTAAACCGTATCTACATACTCAAGCACTGAACGGTCATGAGTCACCATGATGGCACTCTTATGTTTAGACTTCACTTCACGCTGAATTAATTGCGCAATTTCTTTTCCTCTTTCAGGATCAAGACTTGCGGTAGGCTCATCCGCTAATATTAATTGCGGATTCCCAATAAAGGCACGAGCAATCGCAGCACGCTGCTTTTGACCGCCCGACATTTGATTTGGATACTGACCGTAGCAATTCTCTATACCTAGCTCTGCCAATAATCCTTTGACTTCCTCTTTTCGTTTTGAAGCGTCTTTCTCACCTTTTAATTTTGCTACTACTTCTAATTGGTCTCCAATTTTCATATAGGGCAATAATTGATGATCCTGGAAAATAAAGCCTAATAACTCCAGTCTCTTCTTCGTCCATTCACTTTGTTTTAAATTCGTAAGATTTTGTCCCCCGATGATTACTTGACCGCCATCAGAAGATAGGAGTAATCCTGCAATCGATAAAAGCGTTGATTTTCCTGACCCAGAAGGCCCTAGGATGGCCACAAACTCTTGTGGTTCAACGGTTAAATTCAAATCGCAAATAACATCTCTCATTTGATTTCCATCTGCGTATGATTTTTTTATCTGTTGTAATTCAATCACTGACATCTTATTCACCATTTCCACCAATCACTTCGATTGGATCTACTTTCTTAATTTTTAATAGAGATAATGCTCCGCAAATAATCGAAATAATGATAAAGCTTACTGAAATCACTGCATTATCTTCTGCTTTCATATAAAACGGCATGCTTACAGGTAAGAATGGCGTTAAGGCTAAGGCCAGACCTAATCCAATGCCAATTCCGATAATAGAAAGAATCCCTACTTGCGACAGCTGAATTCTAGTTATTTCTCCCATCGACATTCCGATTGCTTTTAACACACCAAATTGTTTCAATTTTTGCAGTGCTAAAATATAGAAGAATACTCCAAGAATTGCGGCTGAAGCGATTAATAATACCCACGTCATTGTTTTTAAAATCATATTAGTTGCAGTATATCCTGGAATTTTATTAATAATTTGTTGCTTATTCGATACCATCAACTGTTCTGATAAATCATCGGCCTCAACCTCTTGGCTTGTGATAATAACTTGTGGTTGCCAAGTGTAATTTGGATTTTTCTTCTGACGCATCTCTTCTAATGTCTTAGAACTAATGAAGGCTACTGTACTATGCCCATATTTTGCGTCTTTTGCAAAAGCAACGACTTTCAGTAAAATATCAGAAGTCTTATCTTTAATGGTATCCCCAACGTGAATTCCTTTTGCCTTGTACGATTCATCAAGAATCACTTCGTTATCAGATAAGTTCGCCGCTACATAACCGTCTTCTGCTTTAATGGTTAAATTCTTGTACGTATCCATCGCAAAGAACGTCACATCTTGCGAACCTTCTTCATCCTCTTTCATAAACGTAGAACGTTGAATTACTAGTCCTGTTTGCTCTTCTAGATGGAGGTCTTCAATTTCCGTTAGTTCTGAACTTGTAAGGGTTGAGTAAGGAATGACGCCTTCGGAATCCTTTGAAAGAATATAATGAACGTCTCCAAATGTATCAATTTGTGCCATAATAATTCGCCCTAAGCCGTTCGTTAAACCGGACAGGAAAATAACCATAAACATCATGATAACAATCAGTACCTCAATTAATATAAATTTTTTCGGTTGGTATTTAATTTCATTCCATGCTATTTTCAATGTAATTTCTCCTCTTTATAAAATCATAAGCCTAGTATACGTGAGTTTTATGACCTGAATATGACATCATTTCGGAAATTAGGGCTTTCAAGGACAAATCACGTCCTCATTGAGTTAGAGTTATGTGAGGACTTTTAACGGGGGCTATTTTTCTGACCCAAGAATTTTTTATTTAATTGATGAAAGATGCAAATAACGAAAAAAGCAGTAGATTGGCTTCCTACTGCTTTTCGTTCTTCTTTAATTCCAAAATTCTTCTACTTGACTTAAGATTTCATCTGCTGTTTTTAGTGTTGCTTCTTCAATAGACATCCCTGTTTTCTTCAAATAGTACTTGATGAGATGGTACCCACAAGTATATCCAGAAGCGTAAGGAAGACCGACTGGGTTACCACCTTGCATCTTTGTAATTTCATCGCCATATAAATACGGCATTGCTTCTTGCATATTGTTAATAGAAAGACTGTCTTTTAATTTTGGTTTAATAATCGTATTTAATGTTTCAAGATCATTCTTTGTGACCCAAGGACCAATATTTTCTTGTCCAAACATTTTCTCTGCAAAATTCTCTGCAAGCCCCTCTGCAACAATCATTTCTTTTAAGGATCCCATTTCCCAATCAACGAATTGATAACGAATATTATGATTGCATTCATGCGCCATCGCAGAAGCAATTCTATTGATGGTATATTCATTTGGTACAAGGGATAGGAAAATATACCCTGGAATCCCTCCATCCCCACTGTAATTTTCATTAATCCTCATCATTGGACTCGCTTCATTTCCTAGTAAAGCCGTAACATAGTAATCTTGTTGTTTTAATGAAATTCCTTTCGATATAAAGCTTTCAACGGAACGGTTAAAGGCTTGTTTAATATTTTCCCAAAACTCTTTATCGAATTGATTTATCATTTGAAGGTCTTCTTCAGATAAATCTTTTGGCATCTTGTGCATGTACCCCATTAGTGTCATCACATTGAATGGAATTCTTTCATCAAATGATATCCGTTGAATAGCAAACTTTTCTTTAAAGGGTAGTAATAATTTTTCTTTGAATACAGCATCTCTTTGATCTACAGGAAGCGTTAAGAGCTCTCTATAAACACTATCTGATTCGATTAAATGTAATTTCATAACATATTCCTCCTTTGATTGATATTAGGAGTATATACCCTTACGTTACGTCAGAGTCAACACCTTTTCATTCACGCTTCTTATATAAACCCTCATCAAATACAAAATAGCGGAATAATGATATAATGAATAGACAAAAAAGGTTATTGGAGGAATCGTTTTATGGAATTTACTCATAAAATTCCCTGCGTAGAAGCTTATAATCAATTAAGAGTAAATGCGGGAATGAATAGCACTAAACCTCATTCTGAAGTTAAAAAGGCTCTTGAAGGAACTCTTTTTTTAGTTTCTGTTTATGAAGATGATGAACTCATTGGCTTAGGAAGAATTGTTGGAGATGGCGGGGTCACTTTTGTCGTATCCGATATTATGGTAGACAAAAAGTTCCAAAGACGTGGAATTGCCAATAAAATCATGGAAATGATTGATCAGTGGTTTGACGAAAATACACATGAGAGCAGTTTTATCACTTTGCTAGCCAAAGTCCCTGCGGATAAGCTCTATCATAAGCATCATTTTGCCTATCTTGACGAAAATCGAGTGGGTATGATTCGAGAAAAATAAAAGACTTATCATCTTTTTATAGAATCGTTATCTTAGAACTCCTGAACCATTTAGTTACAATCAACAAAAAGGCCTTATTTTTCAAAAGAATTCAAGAAAAAACAAAATGGATGTCCCCTGTTCAATACAGGGAAACATCCATATGTTCAGCTTAATTTAATAATGTGTCCAGGATTCTGGGTACATATCATTAAATGTTCTCTTTTTTTAAAATATAAATTACAAAGACGCTTTGAAAGAGAAATTAACTCTTAGCTTTATTTGTCATCTTTATTAATCATATTTTTAACGCCTTCGATTGCTCCTTCGACCGCATCTTTTGCATCTTCAGCAACTTCTTTAACTTTAGAAACTACTTTTTCAGCAGCCCCTTCTTTTTCTGTTTTTTTATCACCAGTTAATTTTCCAAGCCCTTCTTTAACAGAGCCTTTAGCTTGATTTAATTTTTCTTCTACAGACATAGTCTTTACCTCCATTATGAGTTTTAAATGTTTCGTGTTTTTATAGAAAAGAAATAAAATAAGAATCTCTTTCCGTACTTAGAGCATTAATGAACGCGAGCTTTTTCTTTAAAAGTTGCTTCCATGTAATTATCTGAAGCCTCACATCATTAACTTTTAAATTGTATTTTGAATGTTATAAGACAATTTATGCCTTTTTACCCAAAAGAAATGATACAACAGCTACTACAATAACTGCACCAATGATAGAGGGAAACAAGGCCATTCCAGCCAAACTAGGGCCCCAAGTTCCCAATAGTGATTGACCCACAGATGAACCGACTAAACCTGCAACAATATTTGCAATAACACCCATAGAGCCACCTTTTTTAGTGATTGATCCAGCAATAAGACCAATTACACCCCCGACAATAATAGACCAAAGCATATCGATTCTCCTTTCTAAATTTACTAAATCAAAATTCAAATCTTTTGATTAATGTGATTATATAATTTGCCAACTTGGAAACATAATAATAAAGCTTAATTTTCCCGCCGATTTTATGTACTTTAAATACAATAAAACGATAAAACATTGATTTTAGATGGTTTTGAGAGAAAATTAAGATGGCTTTTCATATATTATGAGTTGTTAAGTGAATTAAAACATACACATTATGGTAAGATTGAATTATAATAAAACCACTATACTATAAAGAAAGATAACAATTTTATGCGAGAATTACTGTCTAAAAAAAGTCACAGACAATTAGAATTATTAGAAATACTATTTGAAAATAAGCGCTGGTTTCACATTTCTGAACTAGCTGAATTATTGAATTCTACAGAGCGTTCAGTAAAAGATGATTTATCCCATGTCAGATCTTCTTTTCCTGACTTGATATTTCATTCTTCAACAAATGGTATACGTATTATTAATACCGATGATAGTGATATTGAGATGGTCTATCATCATTTTTTTAAGCATTCAACTCATTTTTCAATTTTAGAATTTGTTTTTTTTAATGAAGGATATGATGCTGAGAGTATTTGCAAAGAGTTTTATATCAGTTCTTCCTCTCTTTACCGTATCATTAGTCATATTAATAAAATTATTAAGAAACAATATCATTTTGAAATTAGCCTCAATCCTGTTCGAATTACTGGAAATGAGATAGATATTCGTTACTTTTTTGCCCAATATTTTTCAGAAAAATATTATTTTCTTGAATGGCCATTTGAAGATTTTTCACCAGATCCGCTCTCTCAATTATTGGAACTAGTTTATAAAGCAACATCTTTCCCGATGAATTTATCAACTCACAGAATGTTAAAGTTGCTCTTAGTTACGAATTTATATCGAATCAAGTTTGGTCATTTCCTGGAAGTTGAGAAAGATTCTTTTAATAATCAATTGTTGGAATTTTTAATGCAGGAAGATGAAATGGAAGATATTGTCAAAAAATTTGAAACAGAATACAATATCTCTTTAACAAAAGAAGTAATAGGTCAATTGTTTGTATCTTATTTTCAAAAAATGTTTTTCATAGACGAAAAAGTATTTCTGAAGTATACAAAAACGGACATCTACGTAAAGAAATCATATCATTTGTTGGGGGATTTAGTTGATCAGGTATCAAAAGAGTATAATATTAAAGTAGACAATAAGGATAATCTTATTTGGCATCTTCATAATACGGCACATCTTCATCGCCAAGAATTATCTACAGAGTTTATCCTATTTGATCAAAAAGGCAATACAATCAAGAACTTTCAAAATATTTTTCCTCGATTTGTTTCCGATTTAAAAGAAGGGATTCTGCATTACTTACAGACTTTGGATATTGATAGTAGTTCAATGAAAGTCAATCATTTGGCCTATACGTTTATCACCCATAGCAAACACCTAGTGCTAAATCTTTTACAAAATCAACCCAAATTAAAAGTTTTGGTTATGAGTAATTTTGATCAGTATCATGCAAAATCAGTAGCGGAAACTCTTTCTTATTATTGTAGTAACAATTTTGAACTTGAAGTTTGGAATGAATTAGAATTATCCATTGATTCTTTAAAAGAATCACCGTATGATATTATTATTTCTAATTTTATTATTCCTCCTATTGAAAATAAGAGACTGATTTATTGCAATAATATTAATACAGTCGCTCTAATCTCCTTACTTAACGCGATGATGTTTATTCGATTAGACGATTAACTTTGATTATTCTTATAACAAATTAATATCCTCCGGCTAAGTGAAGCGGAGAATGCGGCTTAAAACATAGTAAAAAAACGAATGAGGTCAACATTTTTATTTTTAATTCTCTTTTCCGTTTTGTTTAGTTTGGTCTAAAGAGATATCTAAAGACTTTTTCACTTTTGAGGTATAAAAAAATTGAGAAACATTGATAACTCAACATTTCATTACACTTTCAATTTCACGGAACAAATACGGAACAATACGCACAAAAAGCCTTGGTTTTCCAAGGCTTTTTGCGTAAAAAAAATGCCCCCTACAGGGCTCGAACCTGTGACCCATAGATTAAGAGTCTACTGCTCTACCAACTGAGCTAAGGAGGCATTTGTACTTAAGGTACTTAATCAGTATACTACCATCCCCATTGTAAATCAAGGGGATTTTCCAAAGAAATTCGTATTTCATCAGACAACCGTTTATCAAAACAGCCCTCTAAATTTTCATTAGAGGGCTTTTCTTATTCTAATCCCAGACTCACTTTCAGTCCTTCGTTAATGGTGTTCATAAAATCCGCATCCACTTGCGTAATTTTCTCAAGAATTCGAGCCTTATCAATCGTACGCAATTGTTCAAGTAAGACAACAGAGTCCCGTTCGAACCCAAATTGATCTTTTTTGATTTCAATATGCGTTGGAATGTTAGCTTTTGTATTCTTTGCTGTGATTGCTGCCACAATAACAGTTGTGCTAAAGTGATTCCCAACATCATTTTGAATAATGAGAACGGGGCGTTTTCCTCCCTGCTCACTACCAATCACTGGAGACAAATCCGCTAAAAAGACATCTCCTCTTAAAATTTTATCAACCATTGATATACTCCCTTTTCACACGATCAGAGATCATACAAATGACTTCATAAGCAATTGTATCTGCACGTTTAGCTAATTCAATTGCTGTAATTTCCTCTTCTTTGTTTTTTCCTAGAAGAGTCACCTTTGTGCCGACAGGATATTCATGAGGCAGTCGAACCATACATTGATCCATACACACTCTTCCAATAATAGGACAGCGAACACCATCTACAATGACCTCTCCTTTATTGTAGGCACGTATATACCCATCTGCATATCCTATTGGTAAAGTAGCCACCCATTGAGGCTCTCTAGCAGTATAGGTTGCCCCATAACTCACCGTATCCCCAATTTCCAGTTTCTTCACCTTGACTATCTCAGTTTCCCATTGTAGGGCTGGGGTTAGATGTTCTTCATCTTCAATGCATAAGTCTCCATTAGAAGGATTAATGCCATACAAGCCGATTCCGTAACGGATAATATCACTATCTCCGGCACTATGCCAAATTGCATAAGCCGAATTCGAGCAATGAATGTGAGGAGGTCTTTCTTCCAACTCTCCAATCATACCATTGAATTTTTCTTCTTGTTTTGTTAAATGTGCGGTGTCTTCTTCATCTGCTGTTGCAAAATGGGTAAACATTCCTTCGAACTCGAATGGCCCGTTTCGTAAAACAGCCTCAACTTCCGTTAATTCTTTTTCGTTAACGACGCCAATACGACCCATTCCCGAATCTACAGCAACATGTACTTTTAAGGGTGTCTCCTTTAATAGTGGCGCAGCTTGTAGGAGCCATTCTACAGAGTCAACAGTAGCAGTAATATGATTTCTTGCTAATAGCGGCGCATCTTCCACTCGGCTTAATCCAAGGATTAAGATGGGTTCCATAATCCCTGCTTCTCTTAAAGCCAAAGCCTCATCTATATTTGCGACACAAAATCCCTGAACCCCTGCTTCTAAAGCAGCTTTGGCAACAGGAATCATGCCATGCCCATACGCATTCGCCTTTACAACTGCATAGACTTGTTTGGAAGGGTTTAATTTAGACTTTAGTTTAGAAATATTTTGTTTAATAATCGATAAATCCACTACAACTCTCGTGTTTCGATGGATTGCTTCTAACATGATGATTCATTCCTTTTTTTAATTGGATTCAAGTACGACAACGGCATAGGCATCATGACTCGTATGCGTAATCGATATCCACGTTTGATTAGAATAGCGTTCACATACAAGAACTGGTTTTCCTGTGGCATCATTCAATACTTCAATATCTTGAAATGAAACATGCTGTCCAATTCCAGTCCCAAGTGCTTTAGCATAAGCTTCTTTAGCTGCAAATCGTCCCGCAAGGAATTCCACTTTCCGTTTAAAAGGGAGCGTATGATATTTTTCCAACTCTTTTGGTGTTAACACTTTTCCCAAAAAAGATTTAGGTTCTGCTACGATTTTTTCAATGCGTGACAATTCTACCGCGTCCATACCAAGTCCCTTAATCGCCATCCGTTTGTCGTCTCCTTCATTATGATTCATTCCTATATTTTAACAAATTTACCATCATTTGTCAGAAATTTGAACAATTCCTAAGAATTCCATAACCCTGACCACAAGACCACTTCACCGGTTTTAAGAGAAGACTGTACATCAATAATGCGCTGATTACTGCTTCCCCTAAATTGCAAGGTCAAATCTTTTTTAGCGAGTTCAAATCGTCCATCCACCAAAATATCAATCAAGCTTAATAATTCTAACTTATCTTCTGTTTCTTGCATCAGCTCTTCCCAAGTATATCCTGTCCAAGACCAAATATCCTTGGTATTTCCATAAGCTTTCCGTAACGCTTTGACTAAAGACAGACAAACGCCTGTATTCAAAAAAGGTTCTCCACCTAGAAGCGTCAACCCTTGGCAATAAGAAGCTCCAACATCTGAAACAATTTGCTCTTCTAACTCTTTCGTATATTGTATTCCGTAATTAAAATTTTGAGCGATCACATTATAGCAGCCTTCACAGGCAAAGAGGCAGCCACTCACATACAGTGAACAGCGTACCCCTTCCCCATCTACAAAATTATACGGTTTGTAACTGGCAATTTTTCCTTTAGAATATTGCTCACTCGTCCACTCCTTTGGTTTTGGATTATTCATCCTCCATCACTCCTAAAGCGTAACGTTCTTTCAGTTTCGGCATATGTTTTACACGAGAAGAAATTTCCACATGACGTCCATGAACCATTGGACGCGCTTGAGGGTTTCCAAGGTATCCGCAAGTTCGTTTTACGACATCACACGTTTGTGGATCATGGTTTTTACATTGCGGACATTCAAATCCTTTAGCAGTTGGCGTAAATTCACCATCGTATCCACATTTATAACAATGATCAATTGGAGTATTCGTTCCAAGATATCCCACTCTATCATATGCATAGTCCCATACGGCTTCTAAAGCTTTTGGATTTTGTCGAAGAACAGGATACTCACAGTAGTGAATAAATCCGCCCGAAGAAAATACTGGATAATCTTTTTCAAAATCAATTTTTTCAAATGGTGTTGGATTTTTACGTACATCGTAATGGAAGCTATTCGTATAATACTCTTTCTCCGTAATATCCGGTACCAAACCAAATTTTTCAATATCGAGTTTGCAGAAACGATCGGTCAAGCTTTCACTTGGAGTCGCATAAACACTGAAATGATAACCGTATTCGTCACCCCATGCATCCGTATGCGCCTTCAACGCTTTTACAATCTCTAGAGTAAATTCCTTCGCCTCTGGGTTTGTTTCCCAGTTTGGACCAAAGAATGCTGTTGCCGCTTCATAAAGTCCAATATATCCTAAAGAAACAGTTGCACGACGATTTCTAAAGAGAAGATCCACTTCTTCCCCATCCTTCAACCGTTGTCCAAACGCTCCATAATGATATAACACAGGCGCATTATCTCTTTGCGCTTCCTTACAGCGTTCAACGCGGTACGTTAATGCATCCTTACAAATTGCTAGTTTCTCTTCGAAAATTTCCCAGAATTTGTCAATTGACCCTTCCGCTTCTAGCGCAATTCGAGGAATATTCAAAGTAACAACCCCTAAATTCATTCGACCATCGTTCACTTCTTGCCCATTTTCATCCTGCCATCCTTGTAAGAACGAACGGCATCCCATCGGCACTTTAAAACTACCGGTTAATCGAACGATTTGATCATAGTTTAGTACATCTGGATACATTCGTTTTGTTGCACATTCTAACGCTAACTGTTTTAAATCATAGTTTGGATCGGTTTCTTCTAAGTTTACCCCACGTTTTAAGGTGAATACTAATTTAGGGAAAATTGCTGTTCTCTTCTCTTTGCCAATCCCTTCCATTCTCACTTGCAGGATTGCTTTTTGAATACAACGTTCAAAACGACTCGTTCCCAGTCCAAATCCTAAAGTTGTAAAAGGAGTTTGCCCTTGAGAAGTATAGAGTGTATTGATTTCATATTCTAATGACTGCATCGCATCATAAATATCTTTTTCCGTTTTTTTCATCGCAAAAGCTTCTTGACGGTCCACTCCATCAATCCACTCCTTGGCATCTGCCAAATGTTTTTGGTAGTTTAATTCCGCATAAGGAGCCAATAATTCATCAACACGATTGGCTGAACATCCTCCATATTGGCTACTTGCGACATTTGCAATGATTTGAGCCATTTGAGCAGTTGCTGTTTGAATCGATTTTGGAGATTCTACCTCGGCATTTCCAATCTTGAATCCAAGGCCTAACATATGTTCAAAATCAATTAAGCAACAATTGGTCAGTGGCATATATGGATGATAGTCTAAATCATGATAATGAATATCCCCTTTTAAATGCGCATTCGCGACATGAGGAGGTAATAGTTTTAATCCAATAATTTTTCCAACTGTACCCGCCGTTAGATCCCTTTGCGTATTAAAAACTTTACTATCTTTATTCGCATTTTCATTAACCACGCTTGCATCTTTATTCGTTAATCGAGACAGTGCCCATTGGAAATCCAGTTGATTTTTTCTACGTAAATCTCGATCCACTCTGTATGAAATATATGCTTGTGCTAATTCAGATTCCCCATCTTCAATTAAAAAATGTTCAATAATACTTTGAATTTCATAAATTTGAATAGTCTCACTAAATCTTCTAGAAATTTCTTGGAGAACTTCGTCTACGATTCGATTCAATTCCGCTTCTCTTTTAACATCCATTTCTCCATTTAACTCTGCCTCTGCTTTAAAGATTGCTCGTTCGATTTTCTCCTTTTGAAATTCAACTTCCCGACCATCTCTTTTAGTGACTAATAAGGTCTTCAATTCTTGTACACACATCACAATCCCTCCTTAAAACTCTCGAATCTATTTTATCATGCTGAATTTAAAAATCAACCCCAAAAACACAATATATTGTGTTTTGAATCGTTATAATTTATATATATAGTTTTTAATGGTGCAAAAAAACCTCTTCAGTTCTCTTCTGAAGAGGCTTTGTTTTTATTTCATATTTTGGACGGCTTGAACCATTTGGTCCCAACTATTTTCCATATCTTGTACTAATTTTAATTGTGTACGTGCTCGGTCCAGATTTTGTCCTGGACGACTGGTTTGGTAGTAGACATCGCCATTGATGTAGTCCGTCAAGAAACGAATCCCTTGTTCTAACGTGATTACACGTGCCCCCCAAGGTAAGTATTCGAGTTCAGCTTCGGTTAAGATTCCGCTTGTTCCTTCGATAAAGCCTTTCACATATGTTTCGTATAAGTCGAAATCAAAGTTCACTTTTGATAAATCTGGTTCGTCCTCGGCACAATCGTTTGCCCCAAAACGAATAGAATCCCCAAAATCAAATAATACTAACCCTGGCATTACAGTATCTAAATCCACAATGCATAGTGGTTCTTTTGTTTGGCTATCGAACATAATATTATTTAATTTTGTATCATTATGCGTTACTCGAAGTGGCAATACGCCTTCATCTAACAAATCATATAGTAAGAAGCAATCTGCTTTACGACTTTGGATAAAGTCGATCTCTGCTTGAACCTCTTTTACTCTGCCAACACGATCTTCTCGGATTGCTTCTTCTAATTGGCGATAACGATTTCGAGTATCGTGAAATTGCGGAATTACTTCTACTAACTGGCTTGCATCGAAGTCATTTAAATCATAAGCGAATCGTCCAAATGCTTTTGCAGTAATATAAAATTGCTGCGGATTTTCTACTTTATCTAATGAATAACTGTTTTCCACTGAATCATAAATTCTCCAGTAAGATCCATTATCCAAGTTTGCCGTTAAATGTCCATCTTTAGTGCGAATTACACGTAGCGTTTCACGAGAAGCGTCGCGTCCGTCTGCTTCATATTTTTCACGCAGATAGCTTGTTACTTTCTCGATATTTTCCATTAATCCACGTACATTTGGAAAAATATGATGATTAATCGCTTGCAATACATATTGCTTTTCTTTATTTTCTTGTGTATGAGTGATTTGATAAGTTTTGTTAATTAATCCATTTCCTAAAGGTTGAATATCAACTAGCTCTCCTGGTAGTTCATAATATTCATACGCCACTTTGGCATCCTTTAATGAATTTTCTACAACTGTCATTCCTTTTTCTCCTTTAGTAATTTACAAATAATACATTCCCATTGTACCGCTTCCAAGAGTAAAAAGAAAGATATAACGCGAAAAAACTTCGATGATTGAAAAGCATTTACAGTTCAAATGTATGTAGGGGGATTAAACTTGTTTTTCCCCTGGAATGTTCATTTAAAAAGGGAGAAAGACCAAGTGCGTTTAAACTCCCCTGGTCTTACTCCCAAAAGAAACCTGCTAACTTAGATTTCTTTTTTCTATAAATTGGTCAATGATTAATGACTAACTTCTTTCCCAGCAATACGTCCAAAAGTGATAATATCCGTAATCGCATTTCCTCCAAGACGGTTCTTCCCTTGGATAACCCCTGTTAATTCACCAGCAGCATATAGCCCTGGGATTGCTTCTCCTTTATCATTCAATACTTCTGCTTTTTCATTAATCACTAATCCACCCATTGTATGGTGAACAGAAGGAACGGCTTTTTGAATGTAGTAAGGACCTTCTTCAAGAGATACTAAACCACCACGGTGATGGAAATCTTTGTCATCTTTATTTTTCGCATATTCATTTACTTTTGCGATGGTTTCTTTCAAGTTATTGATATCGATATCGAAGAATTTCGCAGCTTCTTCAATCGTATCAGCTTTCACTAACAAGCCTTCACGAATCAACTCATCGTACTCTGCTTTATGCGCTTCTTTTGTTTTCGAAATCGCATCAATCTTATCGTTCCAGATTTGGTAAGTGTATCCACCTGTTTGCGCTAAAATCGCCTTCGAAATAACGTCACGACGGTCTAATTCTTCTACAAATCGTTTTCCTTCCTGGTTCACAAGTATCGCTCCGTCAAAACGTGTATCTGCCAAAAGGGAAATCATACCTGTCTTCGGATTTGCGATTGGGTATGTTTGGATATATTCCATGTTCTTTAATGCCGCTCCTGCTTTTTGAGCCATTACAATTCCATCCCCTGTAGTACCAACTGTATCTGTAGATTTATAGCGTTCGTCATATTCCTTGTTGTATTGTTTACGCATTTCAACATTTGAACCGAACCCACCTGTTGTTAATACCACTCCATTAGTTGCAAGGAATGTCACTTCTTTTTTAGTCTTGTCAGTTGCTTTTATACCTGTCACACGACCGTTTGCATCTTGAATTAATTCTTCTGCTTTTACGTTCAAGAAGATTTTAACGCCAAGTTCTTCAGCTTTTGCTTTTAATTTAGACACTAATTCCGCACCAGTATGTCCCTTAGGAATCAATGCACGTTTAAATGAATGTCCACCGAATTGGAATAATTGGTCTGATAAGAACTCAACATGAACATCATCTCTTAACCATTCTGCTGATTCCAATGCTTTTTCTGCCATTAAATGAACGAGTTTAGGGTCCCCAATATTATCTCCACCCTTCATCGTATCATTATAGTATGCTTCTACAGAGTCTCCAGTAATCCCAAGATTCTTTTGTACCCAGTTACCAGGTGCATTCATTTCCCCACCGGAAATAAGAGTATTACCGCCGACCGTTGGCATTTTTTCTACAATTGCGACTGATTTTCCTGCTTTAGCGGCTTCTATAGCAGCACTTAAACCTGCACCACCTGAACCGACGATCACTACATCAAAAGTTTGCTCAGTTGGAAGTTCACTTTTCTTCATTTTTGTTTGTTTCGAAGCTACAAGTTTAATTCCTGATTTCGTAATAGCATCTTTGACTGCTGCCAAGTACCCTTCGCTTGTTGCACTCGCTCCTGATACGACATCTACATCAGCAGAGTTTTGAGCGATAATGGCTTCCTTTAGATCTTCATAAACAGGTTCAGATAAGCCTTTGTTTTCACCTTGTTCTATAACCTCAATATTGGTTATTTTTGCGTCTGTAATCGTCACAGCAACTCTAATCTCGCCGTGCTTACCAGTTCCCACTCCTTCAAATTTTCCACTTTGCTTAGCTGTTGAACAACCGAATAAAAGTAGAATCGATAATATACTTAGTAAAAGAACGTTTAAACTTTTTTTCATTTTCCTCACCTTTTCTATTTTGTTATTCCTTTTACAATAATTATTGTAACGCTTTCAGAAATCTTAATAAACACTAAATGAAATATTTCACATAAAAATAATATTTTTCGTCATAAATATTCGGAAACAGAAATGACAAAAACACCTTCAGTAATCATTATGATACTGAAGGTGTTTTTCATTTCGATTATTTCATTTCTTTTGAGCTTTCCATAATCGCATCAATTAAGCCATATTCTAAGGCTTCTTGTGCAGTCATGTAGTTATCACGATCTGTATCTTTTTCGATACGTGATAATTTTTGGCCTGTTTGTTTTGCCAAGATTTTATTTAAACGTTCACGTGTTTTCAAGATTTGACGCGCTGCGATTTCGATTTCTGTCGCTTGCCCTTGTGCTCCTCCTAAAGGTTGGTGAATTAAGATTTCAGCGTTTGGCAATGCGTAACGTTTGCCTTTTGCTCCAGCTGTTAATAGGAATGAACCCATTGACGCTGCCAGCCCCATTGCGATGGTTTGAACGTCTGCTTTAATGAAGTTCATTGTATCGTAGATGGCTAAACCAGCTGTTACGCTTCCCCCTGGAGAGTTGATATACATATAAATATCTTTCTCAGGATCTTGTGCATCTAAGAAAAGTAATTGCGCGATAATCGCATTCGCCATGTCATCTTGAATGGGTCCGCTCACCATGATAATACGGTCTTTTAATAAGCGTGAATAAATGTCATAAGCACGTTCTCCACGTGAAGACTGTTCAATAACTGTTGGAATTAAATTCATACTACTTCCTCCAAATCTAATATTTGTTTAAGTCTACTGCTATAGTCAATAAAGGTCAATTTATATGCTTGCTAATTAATAAATCTAAAAATCTTATCCCAAATTTCTTTAGAAAAAATATCGAGCGGATTTTTACCTTCGCCAAGAACTGCATATCCAATCATTAAACCAAGAGCAAACAAGATGATGGCAATGATAAGAAAAACTAAGATACGCAATAGTGCCGTAAATAGTAAGTTGCGACTATTCTTTAATTGTTCTTTCATGATTCTTCTGTCCTTTCATCATCAATCATATGTGCGGTTGGATTCATTACCACTTTCTTCGCACTAAAAATTCTACGGATTGCAGCAAAAATGCCTCTTTCAGATTTAATTCGATTTAATAAAATTCCTGTTCCAATCGCTACGCTTTGAAGCGGATTTTCTGCAATCATCACTGGAACTTGAAGTTTTTCAGAGAGCATACGATCAATCCCATTAATCAAGGCGCCTCCACCGGTAACCATCACACCACGTTCGATAATATCTCCAGCCAATTCTGGTGGGGTAGCCTCTAGAACAAGTCTAGCTTCTTCTCCAATGGTATCTAACATTTCTTTTAAGCAATGATAGATTTCATTCGTATAGATTGTCACTGTTTTTGGAAGTCCTGTCGTCATATCTCTTCCTTTGACAATCATATCAGATTCATTTTCAACTTCCACTGCACTTCCAAGCGACATCTTAATCGCCTCTGCAGTTCGTTCTCCAATGATTAATTGATACTTGTCTTTAATATATTCGGAAATCGCAAAGTCCATATTGTCCCCAGCTAATTTAATCGAGCGACTTGTCACTGTTGAGCCCATCGATAAAACGGCAATATCACTCGTTCCACCACCAATATCAATCACCATATTTCCAATTGGAGAAAAGATATCTAACCCTACTCCTACAGCAGCCACTTTTGGTTCTTCTTCTAAATAGATATTTCTTCCACCACATTTAATCGCCGCTTGAATAATCGCCTTTTGTTCTACAGTCGTAATATTCGTTGGCGTGCAAATTAAAATATCGGGTTTTGAAAACCAGCTATTTAAATTTAATTTTTGCATGAATAATTCTAATAATTGTTCAGTAACCGCAATATCCGCTATTACTCCGCCTTTTAATGGATGATGAACATTGATTTCTTTTGGAGTACGTCCTACCATTTGATATGCTCGTTCTCCGACTGCAATCACTTCTCCAGTACGCTCATCTAAAGCAACTAACGAAGGTTCATTTAATATAATCCCGCGATCTTTTAGAAAGACTAAAATATTCGCAGTTCCTAAGTCAATACCAATGTCTCGAAGCATGAAAGTCTCCTCTCTTATAAATATTTCTTTGTTTTAAATCCATTTTTAAAAAGTACAAGGACATAGGAGCCTACTAAAAATGCGGCTGCTAATCCTAAACTATACTGAATAACACCTAAAATTCCATATTTATCAACATTCAAAAAGAAATAAGGGAACGGTCCATCGGGGTTATTTCCAATGGGAATTCGTGTAATTAACGCAATCGCAACAGAAATAATTGCATACGCCAATGGTAAAATCGTCCATACAAACGGATCCCACCACTTATAACAATGCCCTTTATCAAATAGTGCCCAATCTAACAATGCTCCATAAGGAACAATATAATGAACTAGAAAATTTTCAATCGTCCAAAATTCTTCGGGTGTTTTTAAAGGAGCTAGCATGAAATGATACACCAGTCCAGTTAGAAGAATCGCAACGGTCATTCCACCTTTTAAACGAATATCCCACTGACTCCAATGGCCTTCCTTACGGTATTTTAGCAGTAAGTAAATGAGAAAAATAACTACTAGTAAATTAGATTGATTGGTGTAATAGCGAATAGAATGCCATCCGTGGAGAAACATCTCCATTAAGAATCCCACTAAAGCACATATAGCAATGACTCCTTTAGAAATTAAACTTAGTTTCAAAAATACTTCTTTGTTCATTCCATTCCTCTTTCTAAAGACACTAATTCTCCTTATTATAGCATAAATGCTACAACAGTCGGTATTAATAGCCTAAACAAAAAAGGGCCGGCGCTCGCCAACCCTTATTGGTAAAATAGATTAACTTCTTCGATGATTGATTAAATCATGTGGACTCACTACTGGAGTCGCATTCACCCACCGTGCAAAATTACGAAGTGGAATATACAGAATATAATAAATCACGATATTGAGCATAAGCGTCGCCCCTAATCGTTCCACTAAAAACTCGTTCCATCCCATGCTGACAACGCCTCTTAACGCATATACGAAGTATACAGAAACTTCTGTCAAACTTAAGAAGAACACTAATGCTAATCCTAACGTAAATGGATTTTGCAAAATATTTGTACGTACTAAACGAATCACTCGCACAATCACTGCAAATATTCCCATATAGATTCCTAAAATTCCTGCATAATAACTATCTACCAAAAATCCTGCAATCACTGAAAACCAAAACATCGCCTTATGGTCAATCATAAAATTCAGCAATACAACTGCAATGACAATAATTCTTGGCGTTAAACTATAGCCAGAACGCAAAAATAAAGTAGAAAAATGATTCGTCAATACACCGTCCACTAGGAAAGCCAGAATGAAGACAAACAATACCCAATAAACTCTTCTGGAGTTACGCATTATTGCCCCTCACTTTCGCTTGTACGAATGACTACTGTTACATAACGAACATCATTCGTATCTGCCGCTGGACGAATTTTCACTTCTTTATACAAGCCAAAACGGTCCATCGCCACTTCTTCAACCGTTCCGATATATAGCGAGTTTGGAGAAATGCCCCCAAGACCACTCGTCACAACCTTATCCCCTACTTTAATATCCTGAGTAGCTTGAATTTGGCTCATAACAAGCATATTTGTCTTTTCGTCATATCCGGTAATGGTCCCGTAGATTGGTTCTTTTTCATTTTGAATCATCGCCGCAACACGAACTAAAGTATTATCAGCATTCGATAACAAGGCAATACGTGCGCTTGTAGGATTCACATCTAAAACTTTTCCTACTAAACCATTATCACTCATTACCGACATTTGAGGTTGGATTCCATCATTTGATCCTTTATTAATCGTAATCACATCACGCCAAGTATCCGGATTACGCGCAATGACCGTAGCATTCACTAATGTATAATCATTCAGCGTATCTTGCAACTTCAGCGTTTCTTTCATTTTTTGGTTATCACGTTTTAACTCATTCAATTGAACCTCTAATTCATGAATGGTATCGATTTTTTGTTTTAAGGATTGATTCTCTTGATACGTATTTGATAAATCACCCACACTATCAATAAAATCATTAATACTATTTGCTGGATAAGAGACTAATCTTCCAAGAATATTGGTTACATCATTAACACCTTGAGTCACGATATTACTTCCGTAAGTAACGGAATACATGATTAATGCTAATGCAACAATGATTCCGATTACCCAACCAATTAGTTTCTTATTTGAAAAAATTGGATTCACATCATCACTCCTCTATAAAATTTTTCAACGGACTCTATTTTTTCATTAATGATGGGTTCGCTAGAATAGCTCCTGTTCCTAATGCCACACAATCTAGTGGGTCATTGGCAACAAACGCTGGCACTTGCGTTTCCTTCGAAATCATCTCTGCAAGATGACGAAGCATCGCTCCACCACCTGTCAGAACGATTCCATGATCAATAACGTCCGCAGAAATTTCTGGCGGTGTTTGTTCTAACACATCTTTAACAGCATCTAAAATTTGATGAATAATCTCACTCATCGCAATTGCAATTTCTTTAGCGGGAACTTCTACTACTCGTGGAAGACCTGTTACCATATCACGTCCACGAACTTGCATACTTCCTTGCGCTTTTTCGACAGAAGCAGACCCTAATTGAATCTTAAGTTCCTCTGCTGTACGCTCTCCAATCAGTAGATTATACGTTTTACGAACGTGCTGGACAATAGCTTCATTGAGCTCATCTCCACCAACGCGAATCGAACGACTATTCACGATTCCTCCTAAAGAAATCGTTGCTACGTCCGTTGTTCCTCCACCAATATCTACAATCATGCTTCCTGTTGGGTCTGTAATTGGTAAGCCCGCTCCTACTGCTGCTGCAAAAGGTTCTTCCACAACATAGGCTTCCTTCGCTCCAGCATATTTAGTAGCATCTAAAACAGCTCTTTTTTCAACGTCTGTAATTCCGCTTGGTACACAAATAATGACCACTGGTTTAAAAAATGAGCGGCCAACAATCGATTGGATGAAATATTTTAACATAGCAGTTGTCGTATTATAGTCTGCGATTACACCATCTTTCATTGGGCGTAATGCTACGATATTTTCAGGCGTTCTCCCAATCATTTCGAAAGCCGATTTCCCTACTGCGATAATTTCTTCTGTAACGATATTTTTTGCAACAACGGAAGGTTCACGTGTGACAATTCCTTCATCTTCAAGATAAACAATCGTGTTAGCTGTTCCTAAGTCAATTCCGATATTTTGTGCTTTAAAATTAAATGCAACCACACTACTTCCTCCTTCAGTAATTCTTCTACAGACCAGGCTGTAAGAATTCTATTCTAGTATATCAGAATTTGGCACTTTATTCTTGTTTTTTATAGCTTTTTAGAAAACTTTTTTATTTTGAAATATTAAAGCGGTTTCTGTAATCTGTTGGTGATTTTTACATCCGAAAGTTTCCAAAATTTAAATAGATTTTACGAAATAAAAAAAGAACCAAACAACATAAAGTTGCTTGATTCCTTTCTCTTTTTCCACTCGTCTGGCAAGGCGAGCAATTAATTTAGTAAATCCATCTATTCAGATAATGAACTAGTTAAATCTCTTTTTGCCATTTGAAGCTACCATGACAACACCTAAACCTAATAATGCCAATCCAGCTAATAGTGTTCCTTGTTCAGAAACACTACCAGTATTTGGTAAGTTTGGTTCATTTGGTTTTTCAGGTTCTGTTTGGTCTGTGATGACTAATTTGCCATCTTTGTACTCTACAGAATTTCCGTTAGCATTTAACACTTCAATCGTTCCATCAAAGTTCACTTTGAAAGTGATATCTGTTACTGCTAAGTAGCCTGTTGGTGCTGCTTCTTCATGGAATGTATATGTTCCAGGTGCTAAGTTTAATTCTTTAGACTTATCCGCTTCTGAAGTCCAGCTTGCTACTGGTGTTCCTTCTGCTTTGTCACCTTTGAAGATCTTGATTTTAGCTCCCTCAATTTCTTTTCCAGCAATATTTACTTTACTGAACGTTACTTTACGAGGTAAATCATCATCTTTATCGGTTACTGTCACTGTTGAACCATTTGTTTCAACTTTGTTTTCTTCACCTTTAGAGTCTTTTTCACCAACATTTGTTACCGTTACAGTTCCATCATAGTTCACTTTGAAAGTGATATCTGTCACCTTAAGGTATCCTGTTGGCGCTGCTTCTTCATGGAATGTATATGTTCCAGGCGTTAAATCTAATTCCTTAGATTTTCCTGCTTCTGATGTCCAGCTTTCTACTGGAGTTCCTTCTGCTTTGTCACCTTTGAAGATCTTAATTTTAGCGTCTGCGATTTCTGTTCCGCCTAAGCTTACTTTGCTGAAAGTAATCTTACGTGGTAAATCATCATCTTTATCGGTTACTGTCATTGTTGAACCATTTGTTTCAACTTTGTTTTCTTCACCTTTAGAGTCTTTTTCACCAACATTTGT
>NZ_JVBO01000038.1:0-629 GCF_001073445.1 Granulicatella sp. 572.rep1_STHE
TGCTGGTATTGCCATCCCTGATCACTATGGAGAATAGTACTCTCGTATTGTTCTTCTCTAAAAGCTTGTTTTAACATATCTTTTACTTGGTCTAAATTTGGTGAAGACGAAAGGGAATAAGCTATAATTTCGCTGTTATAACCATCTAAAATTGGTGATAAGTATAGTTTTTTGTTACTTGTTGGGATAGAAAATTCCGTAATGTCTGTATAGCACTTTTCCATCGGTTTTGAAGCATGAAATTGACGTTGAATAATGTTCCCAACTTTCTTTCCAACTTCTCCATGATAAGAAGAATACTTACGTTTTCTGCGAATACGAGCACTTAGCCCCAACATTTTCATCAAACGTTGTACCTTCTTATGATTTACGATGAAACCACGGTTTCTAAGCTCAAGAGTGATACGGCGATATCCATAATTTCCTTTATGCTCGGTATAAATGCTTTCTATTTCATTTTTAATGGCATGATTCTTATCTTCTTGGTTTAGCTGTTTTAAATGATAGTAGTAAGTCGAACGAGCGAGTTTGATAATCTTTAGAAGAATATCTAAAGGAAATTCTGGCACTAACTCTCTGACAATCTGCGTCTTTCTTCTTTCTCTTTTTCCTCCTTCAAGCGGAGTTCT
>NZ_JVBO01000039.1:0-795 GCF_001073445.1 Granulicatella sp. 572.rep1_STHE
TGCTGGTATTGCCATCCCTGATCACTATGGAGAATAGTACTCTCGTATTGTTCTTCTCTAAAAGCTTGTTTTAACATATCTTTTACTTGGTCTAAATTTGGTGAAGACGAAAGGGAATAAGCTATAATTTCGCTGTTATAACCATCTAAAATTGGTGATAAGTATAGTTTTTTGTTACTTGTTGGGATAGAAAATTCCGTAATGTCTGTATAGCACTTTTCCATCGGTTTTGAAGCATGAAATTGACGTTGAATAATGTTCCCAACTTTCTTTCCAACTTCTCCATGATAAGAAGAATACTTACGTTTTCTGCGAATACGAGCACTTAGCCCCAACATTTTCATCAAACGTTGTACCTTCTTATGATTTACGATGAAACCACGGTTTCTAAGCTCAAGAGTGATACGGCGATAACCATAATTCCCTTTATGCTCGGTATAAATGGTTTCTATTTCATTTTTAATGACATGATTCTTATCTTCTAGGTTTAGCTGCTTTAAATGATAGTAGTAAGTTGAACGAGCGAGTTTGATAATCTTTAGAAGAATATCTAAAGGAAACTCTGGCACTAACTCTCTGACAATCTGCGTCTTTCTTCTTTCTCTTTTTCCTCCATCAAGCGGAGTTCTCTCAACTTTTTTAGAATGGCATTCTCCGCTCTTAAATACTCATTTTCAGCCTGAAGGCGTTCTAGTTCCGTCATCTCTTCCGGTTTTTTCTTTGGCTTACGTCCCATTTTAGGTACTCTCCCTCTTGTTTTCTCAACAATAGTATACTTATTTTTCTTGTATTGTG
>NZ_JVBO01000040.1:0-709 GCF_001073445.1 Granulicatella sp. 572.rep1_STHE
TATCGCCGTATCACTCTTGAGCTTAGAAACCGTGGTTTCATCGTAAATCATAAGAAGGTACAACGTTTGATGAAAATGTTGGGGCTAAGTGCTCGTATTCGCAGAAAACGTAAGTATTCTTCTTATCATGGAGAAGTTGGAAAGAAAGTTGGGAACATTATTCAACGTCAATTTCATGCTTCAAAACCGATGGAAAAGTGCTATACAGACATTACGGAATTTTCTATCCCAACAAGTAACAAAAAACTATACTTATCACCAATTTTAGATGGTTATAACAGCGAAATTATAGCTTATTCCCTTTCGTCTTCACCAAATTTAGACCAAGTAAAAGATATGTTAAAACAAGCTTTTAGAGAAGAACAATACGAGAGTACTATTCTCCATAGTGATCAGGGATGGCAATACCAGCATGAGTTTTATCATAGTTTTTTAGAAGATAAGGGCATTCAGCCATCTATGTCCCGCAAGGGTAATAGTACTGACAATGGCATGATGGAATCGTTCTTTGGCATTCTTAAATCAGAGATGTTTTACGGCTATGAAAAGACATTTAAATCTATAAAGGAACTTGAGGGGGCAATCGTCGACTATATTGATTATTACAACAACAAACGAATCAAAGTAAAATTAAAAGGACTTAGTCCTGTACAATACAGAACTAAATCCTTTGCTTAAATTAATTGTCTAACTTTTTGGGGTCAGTACA
>NZ_JVBO01000041.1:0-10413 GCF_001073445.1 Granulicatella sp. 572.rep1_STHE
TCGTCTGGCAAACATCAGCTCGCTTTCCACTTCTTGTAATTTTTTTAGTGCGGCATTTTCTGTTTCTAAATATTCGTTTCGTGCCTTTAATATAGCCATTTCTGCACGAATACGCTCAGTTTCTGTCTGTATATTATCTGGTTTTCGTTTTCCTCGACTGTCTATTAATCCATCAGGGCCATATTTTTGATATTTTTTTACCCATTGATACACCAAGTTGTACGAGATGTTATATTTCTGTGCAGTTTGTTTATAGTTTAATTGATTTTGAATACAGTCTTTGACGATAAGGATTCTTTCTTCGTGCGATGTTTTTCTATATTTCATAGTGTATACCTCTGGCTTAGGATAGTAGGCCTTCGTGGCCTCACCATTAGTATACTTAATAATCCAATTTCGTACAGTTGTAACAGAAGGAATATTATATTTTCTTGTGATTGCCGTTAAATAGGTTTTCGATTCTAAAAACTCTTTAACCACCATTTCTTTAAATTCATTTGTATAAGTGTTAAACCCATCTCTATCTTCTAAAGCAGAAAGTCCATATGCTTTATATTTCGAAAAATACATATTAAATGTTCCAGGTGAAATCCTTAAACCATATTCACTACGCAACTCACGAAAAGGCACACCATCTAAATACAATTCTATGAATCGTTCTAATTCTTTTGCAGTATGTTTCTTAGCCAATCTAAAAAATACCCCCTCTAAAGTAGTTTACTTTTTTAGTGTCTACTTTAGAGGGAGCATATCACATATAAGTTACATTTTGCTTTTTTCGTTTTCTTTCAATTTGAGCGCCAAGTTCCATCAGGTTCTTATCTCGAGGGGCACTTCACTCAGGAAGCTCCGCCTCGATATGTAAACAACAAGGACAAAACTGGCCACGAAAAGCTCCATGGATTCTATAGTAGGAACAATAGCGTGTGCATTCAATGTGAATTACTGCCGCTTGGGAATTTATTTCCTAGCGGCAGTTTGAAGCTTGAAAGGAATTGAGACGTAAGGCTCAATCCGGTGCAGCTATTGTCACTACTATAAAGATATCCATAGGAGCTTGCAGTGTCCTGTTTTTTGTCCGTCCTATTTATTTTGCACATACTGCTCAAGGCGGTAGCTTCCTGCAGTGAGAAGCACCATCGCCATTCCAAGAAGCACCCATACGGATGGGAACATGGATTGAAAATCAATCGCCTTTACGATCCAATACATCGGACTGCAATAAACAAGCACATTTAACCACAGTAAATTCGTTACAGCCCCCGTAGCCACTGGCATTCCCATTGCACTCATGATAATTACAATCAGCACTCCAATTGCCGTCGCAAGTTGCGGATTTTTAAACAATCGGAATAAGAATAAATTCAAACTCAAGCTGAACATCGTTGTTGCTAGTAACATTCCTAAGAACAGACCCCAGTTTAAGTGTGGAACCATCCCTATCAATGTGAAGAAGAGCATCAATAGCGTATTCGCACCAAACATAAAGACAAAATAAGAAAGAATAAAGGATAAGACAATCTCCAAATTCGAACTAGGTGAAACGACTGAACGTTTTAACACTAGTGATTTCTTAAATTGAATCCAGTTAGACGAAATCGTTGAGGCGTTAAAAATAACGTATAACAAAATCATCATCACAGCCATACCCGAAGCAATCGGATTCGGAGCCGCGCTTTCCTCAATGACCATCTCTTGTGAAATGCTAGGAAGTGATTCTCCTGGCTTGAGAACGCCTGCTTCTTGTAATTTCGCATCGAGCATTACTTTTTTAAGAGTTTGCATTAACTGTTCATCTAATAGAAAATCACGAGTTCCTCTTTGTGTATTCCACACTAAAATTGTTGGAACTTTTCCAGATTTTGCGTTTTGTAAATAATGAGCAGGTACCTGGTAAATAACGGTCATCTCACCCTTTTTTAGGGCTGCTTTAGCAGATTCTAAATCTGAAAAGACATGTTCCTCATTGATATAAGGCGCAATCAATGAACGATACTCTTCATTTCCTTCCTCGAAAACAAAAGCCACAGTGGAAGCCACAGGAAGAGTAGAATCACTATTTGTATTCGTATTTTGGACAAAAAGCATCAGTCCTGACATAAGAGAAGGCATTCCAATCGTCATAAAAAGAAATGTAGGATTTTTCAACATACGCTTCAGGTGAAAAAGAATCATTCGAACGAATTTCATTGTTGTGCCTCCTTTCTCTTGATTCTTAAGACAAAGACAAATGACAAAATACAAAGAATTAGAGTAGCACTTGGGATCATGTCCCCTACAGAAGCCCCGTTCATTAAGTCTACAAATGGCGTATAGATGAATCGTTGGACTAAATTACCAGATAAGAATCCAAACACTGGACTAATCTTATCTAATGGAAGAATCCCTGAACTAAAAATCAAGAGCATGTTGACCAGTGTTGAAATCATTTGATGATTCTTCTCTGTAATCAGCGTTCCTACAATCGTTGCGACAACTCCCGTAAACAGACTATAAAATAGCGCAAATAAAAGAAGTCCCATCAAATTATTTCCAAACGTTGTTGCATCCACTAATTTCCAAGCAAGAATATATAGTAGAATCAAGAACGTATTAAAGATGACATGAGTTGCTAAGTCTAAGCGCTCTTTCTCGCTAACGGAATATGGCAAGATTTCCATCCGTTTTCGATAGCCTCCTAGTTCTTTTTGAACCTTTGAACGCCATAAAGCTTCCATTATCATGATTAACAGTAAACTGATCCCGGTAATTGAAAAATGTTGAGCACTGGTTAATTGCGCCTCTGCTTCAACTTGTTCCATTTGAAAGGCTTGACTAGCAATCTCTTGTTGCAAGCTGGCAAGTAATGTAGCGACTTGTTCCTTGGAGATGGTCGCTGCTGGAGTCGCATCGATTTTTCTAGCGACTTGATTCACTTCTAGCAATTGAGTGGTGATTGTTGAAAACAACTCTTTATAGACTGCAAAAGCAATATTTGAAGAGCGCCCTAATCGACGAATGACAATCGGACTGTCCTGACTGCCTGATTGAATCGCTTTGGTAAAGCCTTCTGGAATACTAGCGCTGAATTTCGCCTCTTCTGGATTACTCGTTAATAAAATTTGCTTTTCTTCAGATAACTGTTGAAAGAGTTGAACAATTTTATCTCCATACTCTCCCTGATCATTGTTTTCAATATATAGTGGTACATCCACACTCAATTTTGGTTGCGCATAAATTCCTCTCATCGAGAAAGCTAAAAACAACGTTAAGAAAAAAGGCGTTAAAATAATCATCAGAAGGCCTTGAAATTGTTTGAAAGAAGCTATTACTTCGGTCTTAATATAGCGAATGTATCTCATAATGCCCTCCTTAATCTCGAAGTGTCTTCCCTGTTAATTGCAAGAATGCTTCCTCTAATGTCGTTTCTTTGATGCTAAGCGACTTGATTACGAGTTGTTCTTGTTCCACAAAACCAATCAATTTCATCATGGAGAAAATCGTTTGGTCCACCGTAAGCTCGAGGGTTTCCTCTTTCAACAGGACATGTTGAACGCCATTCTCACTGGCTTTTAAAGCTTCTTCAAAACCATTTGGAATGCGGTCTAAGGTCAGTACCACTGTTTGCGTATGTCCGACTAACTTTTTCACTTCTTCTTTTGTTCCGTAAGCCACTTCTTCTCCAAGATCTAAAATAAAGACACGATCACAAAGGGCTTCAATTTCTTCCATATAATGCGAAGTATATAAAATCGTTGTGCCTTGCGCGGCTAACTCTTGGATGTAATCAAAAATATATTGACGTGACTGCGCATCGACGCCAACAGTTGGTTCATCTAAAATAAGAATCGAAGGATTATGTAACATCGCTACCGCAATATTCAATCTGCGTTTCATCCCGCCAGAATAGTTTTTCACTTTTTCTTTTCTCTTATCCGTCAATCCTGCAACTTCTAGTAACTTTTCAATTTGTGCTTTTAACTCAGCACCATATAATCCATAAAGACCGCCAAAGTATTCCAGATTATCTACCGCATTCAATTCTTCTAGCAAGGCAATATCTTGAGGTACGAGTCCTAAATGTTTTCGGATTTCCACTTTATCTGTTTTAATCGACTTTCCATTAATCAAAATATCCCCGCTATCCATTGGTTGGATGCCTGTTAAAATATCAATTAAGGTACTTTTTCCTGCGCCATTAGGTCCTAATAGACCGAACAGCTCTCCCTTCATAATTTCAAAGGAAACATTTTGCAACACTTTATGGCGTCCATAAGACTTTGTAACATCTTTAATCTCAATCATGTTTACACCTCTTTAAAAAATAAATAGAAATGACATACTTAATAACATACAAAATAGAAAACAACTGGCAACGACAATCTTTTCTTCTCGTAAATCTTTCTCTGTTCTTCTTTCTTCTCTCATCAATCGTAAACTCCTTTGTTACTGTACCCCTATCATAGCAAGCTTCTCTTATAACTAGTAGTTTCCAACGTCACCAACTACCATGACCAAAGTCACTTTTATGAATGGGTTTCTGGTGAGTAGAAGAATATTCTCTAATAGAAGAACCTCTAGTATAAAAAAACTATCGCCAGGACTCTCTAGCTTCCAAGTAGCCACAATAGTATGAGGACCCGATTTTTCTTCATCCCAATCGGTAGAGAGTCTCTAAACTCCACACACACTATTGTCGCTACAAAAAAACTAACCATCCGAGCAATAGTTTATTGTTTTAATTTATTCTCGTAAGCAAAAATGACTAATTGCGTTCTATCGCGTAGTTCTAACTTAGAAAGAATCGTACTAATATTATTTTTTACTGTGCCTTCTGAAAGAAAGAGCGTTTGGGCAATTTCCTTATTGCTGAGGCCTTTTGCCACCTGTGCAATCAGTTCCACCTCTCTGGTTGTTAAGCCCCATTTTTCGGCATCGAAACTTTCCTCTTTCTCTACAGAGGTGTTTGTTAAGAGTGCTTCAGAAATCACCGTATCCATCACGACTTTTCCAGAAAGGGCTACTTTAATACCGTCAAGAATGGCATCTGGACTACTATCTTTTAACAAATATCCAGAAGCCCCATTTTGAACAGCTTCGACAATATATTCAGTATCTTGGAAAGTCGTCACAATTAACACTTTCACTTCTGGAAAGGCTTCTTTAATCAGCTTTGTACCTTCGATTCCGTTACTTTCAGGCATTCGAATATCCATCAACACGACATCTGGCCGGTGAATGGTACAAGCTTCAAAAGCTGCTTTCCCGTTTTCTGCAAGAGCTAGCACTTCTACATTCCCACTGGCTTCGAGCATGATTTTTAATCCTGTCCGAATCAGCATCTCATCATCTGCAATAATTAATCGAATTGGTTTTGTCATTAGGTCCCTCGTTTCTACCCCTTATTCGGGTTTGGAATAATGAATTGAATGGTCACTCCTTGGTTGGAAGGGTTCATCTCTACAACTCCACCCTCTCGTCGAAGTCTCTCTTGTAGGGATTTTAATCCACCCTTTGGAACAAGCTCTTGGCTAGTTGCGCCTTGTCCATTGTCCTTAATCGTGACCACTAACTGCGCTTGATTATACATCAAAAGTACGGTGATTTTTGTTGCGTCTCCGTGTCTCATAGCATTCGTAATCGCTTCTTGGACTCCACGAAACACACTCAGTTCCGCTTCACTGTTAAGTGCAAATGTTGGATCATTTTTTCTAAACTGTATTTCAATCCCTGAATTCACTTGAACTTCATGGAAGAATTCTTCCAGTGCAATATCCAATTGCTTCCTATCCATTTGCTCCGGTTTCATATCATGGACAATTTTACGAACCTCTTGCAGTCCTTGCGTCGCAAATTCGCGTAATCCTTCACTCATTTCTTGAATCGGAGAATTTTCCATCTTCGCTAATTGACTAATCGCACCTAGTTGAATAATAATCGTCGATAAACTATGGCCAACAGAGTCATGAATTTCACGGGAAATCCGATTCCGCTCTTGTAGTGTGAAGATTTCCTTCATTGTCCCCATTTTATATTGTGCTTGCTGCAAATCGTACCGTTGCTCACTTAGTTTTTGATACACTTCATCTAATTCCTCTTGCAACGCTCTTCTTTCTTCTAAAATATAATTTCCATACAAGAAGAAAAGAATAAAGAAGACGGTCATAATCGCTTTAAGCGTATCGAACTGCTGCATGGCTGGGATGATAATGATTAACCCAAGAAGCACCTGCATCACTACCGCGTTCTTAAATGAGAAGCGTAGGCTAATTTCAAAGCAGAGGAGTAGGATGAGGCCAGCAAAAACCGTTTGGAAATAAAAACAAAGAAGTGCCACTGCAATTCCTTCTACTAAAATATACCATTGATATTTTAACCAATAATAACCAATCTGAACGACCGCGATAAAGGCCGTAAAGAAGACAATTTGATGAGCACTCATCTCTGGCAATTGGCTCCATTCAAACAATGAAAAAAGAATGAAACCATACCGAATAATGAATCTTACCCATTGATCGACTTTCATGATTTCATCCTCCTAAATTACATACTCATTAAAAATAAAAATGCAACAAAATTATTGATAAAGTGCATCGTAATCGATGCAACAATATTATTCTCATAGTAACGATACATCCCTACGATTGGAATTGTTAAAGGAACGTATAGCAAGGCAGACATCCAATTAATGCCACTTCCATCACTAGAAAGGGAATGTAAAAGAATGAATAATACAGCCGAGATGATAGTCAACACATGGACATTCATCGATTTTTTGAAAGACCCAATGATGGCTTCACGAAAGACTAATTCTTCCAAAATAGGTGCCACCACGCAAAGCAATACAAACATCATCACAAGATTGGATTTCGACATCATGGATTCAATTTGCGCTTGATTATCTGAAGTAAATTCCCCTAATAAATTCGACACAATGATTGCGAGTACAATTCGAAGAACATATCCTATCGCTAAATCACGTATAAAAGGTCGTTTAACAAAATCTTTTGCCGCTTGCGCTATTTTGGTTCGGTAGAGCCAAATTCCAATGACCATCGAAATGACTTGTAATACGACATACATTTGGGTATCTACCGCATATTTTCCTGAAGAGACTTGTACAATAAAGAAACTTGGGAAAATAATTAAATTCAGAAAATAAACAATCCATAGTAAAACTGCATTCTTTTTCATGATTCACCTCTAGTCATCCGTGAAACGGACTGGTTTTGTATTTTTAATACTATATATTTTTTCAATTTGTCCATCAGACCAGACGATACCGTGAAGTGCGCCGCCAAAAACAGCTCCGCCATCAATCCCGATTTTACCGTCCTGTTGCCATAATTTCATAAAGTCACCATCTTCGTTTAAGCCACGTAAAGGTGTGTGTCCGAAGATAATCGTTTTGCCCGTGTTATTAACCCCTGTATGGAACGGTTCACGAATCCAGTAGAAGTCTTTTGGCTCCGTGTCGTGCCAGTCGTCCAAGCGTAAATCTACCCCGGCATGTGCTAAGAGTAAATCTCCTTCATCAATATAGAGGGGACGTTCTCTTAGGAAAGCTATCAGTTCCGGATATTGCGCTTTAATCGCTTCTGCATCCTCTACGGGATTTACCGGAGTATCTTGAGGACGTCCGAGTAAGTCATTAATCGTTGTATCTCCGTTGTTTCTTAAGTAATGTGGAAAACGTCCCTCTGGATCATCGATAAACGCAAGAAACATGACTTCATGGTTTCCCATCATATACCAAGCATTTTTTTCTTTGGCATATTTCATCCCTGTAAGGACACTTCGTTTATTGTCGGGACCACGGTCAATCAAGTCTCCCATGAAGACCAGTTGCTGAGTAGTTTCGTCCCAGTTTTGAAGCATCTCTTCCATCATGTCTGCTTCACCGTGAATGTCACCAATAATAAAATATTTTTTCTTCATCTATTCCACCTCAAATAACTATCATACTGTTCATTATAACAAATAACCCCCTGAATATGAAAGAAGCTTCTTTTAAAACAAAAAGAAGATCGAACCATCGCCCGATCTTCAGTCTTTAAAAGACATGATTATGCTTCTTGTTTACGAAAGACTAAGAAACTACCTGTAATCGCTGCTAGTGCACCTAAAACAAGGATAAAAGGATTTTCCAATGTTCCAGTATTTGGTAACTCTGGACGTTTTGGTTCCTCTGTTGTCGTTGTTTGTGGTGTAACGGTTGTTGTTGTACCTTCAGTCGTTGGTTCTTCCGTAGTCGTTGTCACAGTAGTCACTTCCGTTGTAGTTGACTCTGTCGTTGTTGTAGCAGTGGTTGTCGTTTCTGTTGTACTTGTAGTGGTGGTCGTTGTAGCAGTCGTTGTGGTTACTGGCTTTTCACCATCAGCAAGCCCAATCCCTGTTAACATTTTATACGTCACATCTGTAGAAATCGCATCGTCTAACTCCTCAGCTGTAATCGTAATGCGATTCTGAGGATTTTTACTTGGATTGGCCAATTGAACCTTATAGTCTATAAAGATAATTTTATCCGTAGAATTGATTTTAACAGTAATTCCAGTAGGAGTGATTTCATAATCACTTTCTGAAAGAAATCCAGCTGATTTCCAAGGATAAGTCGATTCTACTAACTCTACACGTAATGAACCAGGTACATAAGTTTGATTTGCATCCCATACGTCCTTAATTTCAATATTCGATAAAGTCTTTCTAGCATAGTTCAAACGAGCCCACCAGTGAACTTGTTCAGCATTATCCGCTTGTTGAGCTCCCCATTTAGCAGCCATTTCATTTGGACCTGGCATTGGTAAAGGTTTAATTTTTTGAGTAATGATAGTTCCATTGAAATCCAATTCTTGCGTTGTATCAGCTAAGCTATCATCTGAAGCCCAGAATACCTCAACAGAAAGTTCCATGTTCTTTTTCAAATAGTTTTCTTCAAAATATGAACTAAACGTCACCGTTACAGTTCCTTCAGCCGCATTCACCTTTGCATTGGCTACGACTTGATTTGCCTTGTTATAAACTGGAAATGAATAATCCGATTGCAGACGAATTGGCGCTTTTAAATTGAATTGTAGCGTATCATTTTCGTTGATGGTTACCTCATCCGGAAAATCAACTTGGAATGTTAAACCCCATCGTCCATAAATATCTGAAGCATCTCCCGTTACTGTCACTTTCGGATTGGTTACTTTTAAAGTAGTCCCTTCCTTTTGAACCTCAACTGCATTTACTTTTGCAGAAAAGACGAGCACTACTAAACTAAATAATGCTACGATAGAATATAAAATCTTTTTCATAAATATCTCCTTATATTTTTTATTAAGATTATATTCATAATATTAATTGATTATTACATTTTTTATATAATTGAATTGTGAATTTTATGTGAAAAGAGGCAAGAAATGAATTTTCATTTCTTGCCTCTATAATCGCTTGATCTATTTTTCTAAGCTACTTGCCGGGATTGAACCGGCGACCTCCACCTTACCAAGGTGACGCTCTACCGACTGAGCTAAAGCAGCATTTTTGGGTAAAAAAAAAGAACTCCGCCAGTAGGACTCGAACCTACGACATCATGATTAACAGTCATGCGCTACTACCAACTGAGCTATGGCGGAAAAATAATAAAGCGTGGCAACGTCCTACCCTCGCAGGGAGAAACCCCCAACTACTATCGGCGCTAAGAAGCTTAACTTCTGTGTTCGAGATGGGAACAGGTGTATCCTTCTTGCCATCGTCACCACACTTTATTTCTGAAAAAACTTTCGTTCTTTCAAAACTGAATCTATATCCAACTCCATCAATCTACCAGCTATACAACTCGTGGTTAAGTCCTCGACCGATTAGTACTAGTCCGCTCCATGCCTCGCGGCACTTCCACTTCTAGCCTATCTACCTGATCGTCTCTCAGGGGTCTTACTCACTTAATGTGATGGGAAATCTCATCTCGAGGGGGGCTTCACGCTTAGATGCTTTCAGCGTTTATCCCGTCCACACATAGCTACCCAGCGATGCTCTTGGCAGAACAACTGGTACACCAGCGGTGTGTCCATCCCGGTCCTCTCGTACTAAGGACAGCTCCTCTCAAATTTCCAACGCCCGCGACGGATAGGGACCGAACTGTCTCACGACGTTCTGAACCCAGCTCGCGTACCGCTTTAATGGGCGAACAGCCCAACCCTTGGGACCGACTTCAGCCCCAGGATGCGATGAGCCGACATCGAGGTGCCAAACCTCCCCGTCGATGTGAACTCTTGGGGGAGATAAGCCTGTTATCCCCAGGGTAGCTTTTATCCGTTGAGCGATGGCCCTTCCATGCGGAACCACCGGATCACTAAGCCCGACTTTCGTCCCTGCTCGACTTGTAGGTCTCGCAGTCAAGCTCCCTTCTGCCTTTACACTCTTCGAATGATTTCCAACCATTCTGAGGGAACC